>JAWVZD010000204.1:0-5041 GCA_033722395.1 Thermoanaerobaculia bacterium
CCGATGCCGAGAAAGATCCCCGGGCTGAACTCGACGAAGTCGAAGGTCGATGCGAGAGCGGGGATCTCCCCGTTCGGACCGCGCAGGTCGACTCGGTAGAGGAAGCCTTCGAGCGTACCGACGTAGATACGGTCGAGATAGCCGTCGCCGTCGCTGTCGACCGCGGCCGGCTCGGCGACCGCGGCGCCGCCGCTCGAGTTGTCGACATCGAGGAGCTGCTCCTTGTAGAGCGTCTGCCCGGTCTCCACGTCGACGATGTAGAGCCAGTTGCCGGTCGCGCTCGTCTTGTCGAGGCCGCCGCCGAAGATGGCGACGAAACGGTCCTCGACGTCGTTGTTCTCCGCTGTCTCGTCGCAGCTGGTGCCGTTGCAGACCTTCATCAGGCCGAGGTTCGGCACCGACCAGGTCTCGGCCAGATCTTCGATGCCGTCCTGGTCCTTGTCGAAGCTGATCTCGCGCTCGGCCTGGGTCGCCGTCGCCGGGGCGAGCCACGAGTCGGTGAACTCCCACAGCTGCGACGGATAGGCGACCGGACCGCAGTCGGCGGTGCCCGGGACGGCGCAGGCGGGGACGTAGCCGTTGACGTTGGTCGGCTCGTCGTCCGCGTTGTACGGATCGGGCTGGGTGACGTCGAGGGCGTAGTATCCCCTCCCGCCGCGCCGCAGGCCGCCGAAGATGACGGTGCGCCACTGGCGATCGCCCGGATCCGGGAAAAGGGCTCCGTCGGCCAGCGGATCGATGAAGGCGTCGAAGCCGACGATCGAGCCGTCGACCGTCCAGTCGCGGTTCAGGCCGTCGCCGTAGAGCGATTTGACGGTCGGCATCACGGTGCGCGGCATGAAGGCGAAGACCTCCTTGCCGGAGCCGCGGTCGAACCGGTCCGCGAAGTCGCCGGTGGTGCGGAAGATGCCGGCGTCGAAGGCGTGCGCCATGCCGTCGTTCGATCCGACCATGAGGATCTTGCGGCGGTTCTGGTGCTTGCGGAAGAAGCAGCGGTAGCTCGGGTTGCCGTTCTCGCACGCCGAGCCGTCGTCGTTCAGATTCAGCGCGAAGTACTTCGTGTTGGACGGCGAGCCGAGGACGAGCGGATCGGAGTGGAAGACGTCGCCCAAGATGTAGTTGCTGTCGTCGCTCGTATCGTCGGGCGTATCGTTGTCGTCGACCTTCATCGCCATCATCTGCGCGATGACGGCGTTGGCGGTGGCCTCGTGTGTATTCTCCTCGGTCTCGGTCAGCGAGCCGTCGAGGGTGTCCTCGGGAATCAGCCCCAGACCGCGCCACAGGTCGTAGCGCACGGCGTCGGGGTCGGAGCTCGAGGTCGGTTCGACGAAGCGTCGCGTGTTGGGCCAGTCGCCCGAGTCGGTGAGGCGCGAGTAGTAGACGCGCCGCTGACTGGTCATCTGGCCGAACTGGACGTTCAATGCCTGCACCTGGCCGAGCATCTCCTGACCCGAGTTCCACAGGAAGCACTCCGACTCGGGAGCCTGTCCCGGTCCCGAGCCGCACTGGATGGAGGTGTCCGGCTTGCCGTCGCCGTCGATCGGCACCGGCTTCAAGAACGCCTGGACGTTGCCGGGCCAGACCGGCTCCTGGTTCAAGGGCTTGAAGTTCGACACGAAGATCTTGTCGGCCTCCTCGGCCTGGACCGTCGGTACGACGGCCGAGGCGAAGGCCCGCGTCTGCTCGATGATCTCGCCGAGGAGGTTCTCCAGAGCGCCCAGGAGCTGATCGCGGTTCGCCACCTCGATGTACTGACCGCCGGTGTTCTGTGCCAATCGGCGCAGATCTTTCGCGTCCGGCCCGCCGAAGTTGATCACCCAGGCCTGGACGCGATTCCGCCTCAGATTGGCGGTGTCGGCCGCTGGGTTCTCGCCGCGACAGTTGTTCTCGCCGTCGGTGATGATGATCAGGAAGGGCCGCCGGCAGCCCCACTCGAGATCGCACTGCGGAGCGACGAAGTCCCAGCCACGGCCGAACGGCTGCTCGCTGTTGCGGCACTTGCCGCCCGGCTGATCGGAGCCGAGATAGAAGCAGCGCCAGTCGACCAACGCTTCGCCGATGGGGCTGTCACCGAAGGCCATGAGCGGTCGTTGCGTCGGGTCGCGAAGCTCGAGGAACCCCTCCGCGTTCGGCACGTCTTTGAAGTAGGAAGCGATGCTGAAATCGAGTTGACCGATGTCCTTCCCCGATGTCCAGTTCGGCGCCAGCCGGCGGAAGAACTCCTCGCGGTTGGTGCGCTCCCAGTGCGACGGCAGGAAGTCGCCGCTGTCGAGGGTCCGGGCCTCCTCCTGGAAGTCGACCAGACAGGCCGGCCCGCTGTTCAAGGTAGTGGCGAACTTCAGGTTGAGCCGCTCTTCGGTCAGACTGCCCGTTTGGAACGGATCGACGTCGGGGAAGTCCGGCGAGGGGCTGGCGATTCCGGCTGGCGGAGTACCGCCGTCGTAATTGCCTTCGAAGCCCTGGCCGGTGAACGGATGGGCGTCGTCGCCGCAGACGGCGCGGGCGGTGTAGTCCTGGTAGTGCCACAGACCGCCCTGGCGCTCGGGCTCTCGTGTTCCCGACCCCAGATCGCCCTCTTCGGTGATGTCGCTCACGTTGTCGGCGCCGAGTTGGTCGTGCATCAGGAAGGTCTGGACGAGGTCGAAGTGGACGACGGCTTTGCTGGTCTTGTTTATTGTCGCGCAGTCAACGAACTCTGTGAGGACAAAGTCGACCTTGAGGGGGTTGTTGTTCAGAAGGAACTTCCCCGATTGAGTGTGCTCCTGGACTTCCAGCCGATAGAGGATTCCGCCGGCGGTCAACCAGATTGTGGTCGGAGCCATGTCGTCCAGAAACCCGAACGGCTCCTCGGTGTCCAGCGGGTGCAGCTTGGGAAACCGGTTGATCGCCGCCCGAGCGGTGGCGAAGTCGACCGGCTGCTCGCACGAACCAAGCACGCCCGGCTGCGAGATCGGCAGAACCGTCGGATCAGGCGAGGCCTCCACCGGCAAGTGAGCGCCGAAGACCATCAGCTCGCCGACATCCGGATAGGGAGTGCCTGCGATGTCGACTGTCTTTGCGTCGCTATCGGTGCTTGCCTTGACCCGGTAGAGCCAATGCTTGCCTCGTACTCTCAAGCCGTCCTGGTTGTAGGTGGCGAAGCCGTAGTGGATGAAGTCGCCGCTCTGCTGGAAGGCGCGGTTGAAGACCTCGTACATGGCCGACTTGGCCTGGTAGAAGGTCGAGCGGGGATCGTCGCCGTTGGCGTCGACCGCCGCGCCGCCCAGCTCGGCCGACAGGTTCATCGAGCTCGAAGTGTCGAAGAAGATGTAGAGATACGGCTTGCCCGACTGCACCCGGAAGAGGAAGGTGTCGTCGGAGAAGCTCTCTTGCGGCGCTCCCGCGACGACCAGGAGGATCCCGATCAGCAGGGCGAGCTTCGGTACGGTGCGGCCGGTGGCAGGTCTACTGGGTCTCATCTCTCGGCTCCTCAGAACTTGATCTTCGCCAGCGCGTCGGGGTCGTCGACCGGCAGGTAGGCCTGTGGTGGGTCTTTCCAAGGCTGGAAGTCGACCATGGCGGAGATCACCTTCAGAGCCGACTGGGTGTCGTTCGGTCCGCCGACCCGGGCGCCGCTCACCGTGACCGCGTGACTGATCTTGCGGTAGGCGTTGTCGCTGTAGGTGCCGGCGTTGTTGATCTCGCACAGGTTGCACGGTGCGTCGAGGATCGGCACGAGGGGCGAGACGTTGGCCTCGTTACGCATCGCCAGGAGTGGGTTGGTGTCGTCCTCTTCGAGTACTACGGTGCGCGCGGAGAAGTCGTTCGTCACCAGCGCGCGCGCCGTCGTCGCGGCGATACCGGAGTCGGCGGCGTAGAAGATGCGCTGCACGACGCGCTCGTTGGTTCCGATCTGCATCTCGCTCTGGGTGACCAGGGTCAGGGAGAGCGCCAGGATGGTCAGCACCACGAGGGCTAGAAGGGTGACTACGTAGGCGCTGCCCCCGCCGGGTGCGAGGCGTCGCGGGGCGAATCGCCTCGGGTTGCCGCTGGTTCGGTTCATGACACGTTCCTCATGTCGATCACGGTCTGCATCCAGCGCCGCCGGAAGGCGCGCTGGTCGCCGGTGTTGTACTCCAGACCCGGCGCCACCGAGTAGTCCTTGTCCTCGACGAGGTCGAGAAGGTCGGCTTCGGTGCCGCGTGCCTGTCGGTCGGTGCGGGCCAGGGTATTGATGCGCACGTAAAACAGCTTGGTGAAGTCGGGGGCGGTCCCGACCCACTTGTCGGTGTCGGTCGAGTCGTCGGCCGGACTGTTGAACAGCCAGTCGTCGTCGGCATCCGGTGGGTCGCTCTCCAGGATGACGTCGTCGATCGTCGGCGCCGAGTCGATCCCCAGCGCGACCTGCAGATCGAGGATGTTGTCGGCGACGTCGGCCTGGAAGTTCGAATCGTCCTCCAAGTAGGCGACCTCGGTGCCCGGATAGAAGCGGGCCCGCGACAGACGGGGGCTCAGTCGGCTCGAGTCGTCGCCCGGGATCTCCCGCACCTCGCGGATGTAGTAGCGGTACTCCTCCAGGATGCCAGCGAAGGCCGCCGTCGTCATGGTGGAGGGATAGGAGCCGCCGGCCGAGATGGCGTTGAACTCGTTGCAGTAGGTTCCGCAGCTGATATCGAACGCGAGGGATACCTGAGTGATGACGCCAGATTCCTCGGTGTAGCTCGAGCTGTTGTTGAGCTTCACTACCGCGTAGAGGGCGTCGTCGAGCGGGCTCACCACCAGCAGCGCCTCGGGCTTGAACTCGGTCCGGTCGATGATGTCCCGGAACGGCTCCAAGTTCTGCGGGATGCCGGTCGGCGTCTTGTCCGAGATGACCAGCGTGCCCGAGGTCGGCGGGTCGCCGATGACACTGTAGGCGCCGGCGGTCGGATTGAACTGATAGAGCGGGTTGGTGAACACGCCCCGGACGGTGAGCACATCGGTTCCGGAGAGCACCTCCGGCGAATCGGTGTCGCCGACCGCGATGTGGGAGATCGGGTCGACGTTGTTGCGCACCGCCACG
>JAWVZD010000205.1:0-5040 GCA_033722395.1 Thermoanaerobaculia bacterium
CCGTCCCGGATCACGTGGACCGGCACCTCGACCACGACGACGGTGGTGGTGTCTTCGAACTGGGCCGAGGCGGACGGGGCGAGGACGAGAGCGGCGAGGAGCAGAGCACAGAGAGCTGCGAGGGTCGAGGCGGCGGGGATCGGTCGATCGAGCACGGGCGGGCCTCCTTCGGGTTCAGGTAGCGCGGCGCCGGGCCATCGCGGCCGCGCGGCGATCAGCGTCGGACCGACCCGATCGGTCTCATCGCGGTCGATCCGAACGCAGAGCTGTGCAAGTCCCTTGCCTCGATGCGCGCGACACGGATCGAATTCAATTGAGAACGGTGAACGGGATCGAGTTCTGCCGCGTCTCGCCGCGCTGCGGATCGGTCAGCGAGACTTCGAGCAGGTACTGCCCCGCCGCCAGGCCGCGCGGTCGGAAGGTCGCCAGCAGTTTGTCCAACCCGTCGATACCGGTCACCGTGCGCTCGACCAGCACGATCGAAGCCTCGGACTCGACCAGCTCGCCCTCGGGCGACACGATGCGGCCGTCGACCTCGAGCGCTCCGTCGCTCAGGTTGTAGGCCACCAGACAGACCTCGGCCCGCTGATTGCGCTTCAACTGCGGCTTGGCCGCCGGCACGTACGGCTCGCCGTTGACGGTGAACGGATAGACCACCGACTGTTGGTAGCGGCTCTCCGTCTCGCGCGCCAGATGCCACTTGGCCGGCGGCTCGGGGAAGAACGGCGGCAGCAGGACCGGGTCGCCCTCGGCATATACCGGAATGCTCATCGGGACCGCCTTCACGCCGGTGCGGCCGGTCTGGGCGTTGCGCGCCAGCACGCGGATCAGGTAGTCGCCGGCAGGCAGGTCGAGATGGCCGTAGTACTTCAGGCCACGCCGCGCCAGCGCCTCGCGGTTGTCCCCCACCTTCATCGTCACCATCTGGGTGAAGAAGTCCCGCATCTCGCCCTCGGCGTTGGTGACGTAGGCGTAGAACTCGGTCGACAGCACGTCGTCCTCGTGCCCGACCAGCAGGCTCTCACCTCCGACCTCGATGATCACCGGCACGTAGGCGTGCGTCTCCGAGGCACGGAACGGCGCCGCCAGGACGTCGATGTCGAGGTCCCGGCGCACCTCGGCACTGGCGATCGAGCCGGCTGCGAGGAGGCTCTTCTCGAGCGGATGGAGCTCCTTGAACGGCCGCGGTGCGTAGTAGCCCTTGCGGTAGGAGATCCGCGCCCCGCGCGGCAGATCGGCCCTCACCCGGACGCGGTGGAAGGCGCCGTCGAACTCGATGTCGTCCGGCTGGAAGGTCAGCAGGTAGGTCACCGAGGAGCGCCGCAGCACCTCCTCGAGCTCGTCCTGGAACTGGTTCGTCTCGCGATACAGCGTGCCGCCGGTCTCCTTGGCGATCCAGAACAGGGCGTCCTGCGACATCCGTTGGGCGTTCTGCGCCCGCCTCTCGGTCGGCACCTCGGCTCTGAGGCCCGAGATGTCGACCGACTGGATCACCGCGTCGGCGCGCTGGAACTCCTCGATCATCTTCTGGACGTCGTTCTGCAGCGGAACGTTGCCGTACATGTCGTCGGTGTCGACCATCCAGTGCTGCCCCAGCTCGATGTTGAGCCGGTCGGCGTTGGCCTCCGGATCGAGCGGATCGGGCGCCCGGCCCAGCAGCAGCGTGCCGTCGAAGCCCTCGGAGAAATAGACCACGTGCTTACGGCCCTTGACGCTGTCGAGCAGGCGCGCCAGCTCGGACATCGAGCTCGACCAATTGAAGATCCGGCCGCGGGCGTACCCCTTCTCCGCCTGGTTCATGATCTTGTTCATCACCCGCAGGTGAGCGGCGACGTTCTCGGCGATGTTGACCTGCTGCGAGGCGCCGACGTCGGAGCCGGTCGCACCGGCGTCGTCCGGGTTGTCGATGACGAAAGAGAGCGGGTCGCGCTCCGTCAGGTCGAGCAGGCGAGGCGCTCCCAGGGTGTCGATGGCGCGCGCGAGCTGCGCCCGGTCGGGCGTGAAGGTGACGATGAGGCGCGGCCCCATGTCGACCGAATGGGTGGCCACCGCCACCAGATCGCTCGGATGAAGCGAGCGCAGCACGAAATCCCGCGCCGCGTCGCGCGCCCGAACGATCGCCGAGGCGTCGGAGAAGGTCAGGTCGAACAGCAACAGGATGTTGCGCCGAGCCGCCTGCGGGATGACGTCGTCGGCCTGACGCGGCCTCAGGTCGGGACCGAGGACGTCGAGATCGATCACCTCGAAGCTGGTGATCGCCTGGAGCTCGCCGTCCGAGTAGATCTCGAAGTCGTCGGTCGTCAGACCGCGCACCGGCTCGCCGTCGCTGTCGACCACGTTGACCGGGATCTGGACCTCGACGACGCTCGCATAGCCCTCGAAATCGCCCTGCCGCGCCTCCTGGGCCGGGGAGAGACCGGGGGCGACGACGAGGACGAGGAGCAGAAAGACGGCGAACAGCGGCCGGTAGATCGTTCGAGGAGCGCGACGACGGGGAGAACGGGCTCTGATCTGGCGGATCACGGTGGCGATACCTCCTGGCCGGTGACGTGGCCCGCCCTCCTCCGGGCCCGCTTCTCAGCCTTCGTCGTTGGCATCCAGGACGATCTCCTCGGGCGCCGGCGCCGACTCGAACAGCCGAGCGAACCGCCGCGCCTCGGGGTGGGTCGCATCGAGCCTGAGGGCCCGACCGACGTGATGCTGTGCACGCCCCATGCGGCCCATCGCCAGGTAGACCTTGGCGATCCCCAGGTGGACCTCCGGGATCTCGGTGTCGATGCGCAGGGCATCCCGCATGTATCTTAGCGCACCCTCCGTGTCACCGGCCGCCAGCGCTTCGAGGCCGCGCGAGACGAAGAAGAACGGGTTGGAGTGGTCGAGGCTCTCCAGCCTGACGGCGACCTCGGCGGCCTCGTCGACCCTGCCGGTGCGCTGGTAGGCGTTGACGAGGTTGCTCAAGATCGGCACGTAGGCCGGATGGTCCGGCAGCGCCGCCTCGTAGATCTCGATCGCCCTCTCCGGCTCGCCGAGCCGCAGATGGAGGACCCCGAGGTTGTTGATCGCCTTGTCGAAGTCGGGGTTCAGGCGCGCGGCGATCGTGAGGTGGCGTTCCGCCTCGGCCAGGCGACCGTCGATGAGGGCCTCGGCCGCCAGGTTGTTGTAGTGATGGGCCATCGCCTCGAGATCGTCGATGATGTTGAAGTCACGGTACGCCTTGGGGCGATACGGCAGGAAGTCGTAGGTCGCCAGATTGCCGTCGACGTACATTCCCGCGACGATGTGCCCGCGGCTGACCACCGAGCCGTCCTGATAGCTCCAGCGCTGGTAGTCCTGGACCTCGACGTAGAACGGGTTGAGGCGCTGCGAGCGGCCGAGGCCGACGAACAGATGGGTGAACGACAGACAGTTGGCCCGGCCGGTACGAAATGTCTCCACCGCGTCACGGGTCGGTTGCAGGTGGTATTCGAGTCCGATGCCGGTGAAGATCAGGTCGAGGATCTGATCGACCTTCTTCCGGTCGCTACCCGTCGGACTGATGCGACCGGTGATGAACTCCTCGATCCGGGTATCGAGGGCGTAGGGGATCTCGACGTGGCCGGCGAGCTCGGGACCGACGCGCTCGCGCACCTCGGAACGGGTGTACTCGAGGCCGTCGAACGGCTCCATGGTGGCGCATCCCACCACGGCCATCAGTCCGAACCCCGCCACGAGCACGAGACCTGTCTTCTTTCGTACGAGTCTGTCCATCCCGAAAGCCGCGCTCCCGAGAGCGGCCGTCCTGAAACCGGGCGTCCTCGAACCCGGAGCCGCCGACGAGGCGACCGGGTCATCCATTGTTATGCAAATCGGCCGCCGAAGCTACGGTCGCTCGCGATCGAGCCGAGAGCGCACACCGTACCGATCCGAGCTGCGAGGCTCGGCAACCGACGGATCGTACGCAGAGGCCGCCAGGGAACCGCGGGAGCCAGCGCGGCGGGCGCTGATCACGCCCAGTCGGGTGGTCGTAGCGAGGTGGATCGGCGAGACCCGGTCGACCCGAGCCGACCCCTTGGGGTCCAACAGCTTGAAGCAGTCTCTCCAAAATTTTGAATCGAAGGCACCGAACCGGGGGGTCGAATTCGATCGAATCAGGTAAATCAAGGCGTTTCGGCCTCTCGACAAGCTCTTTCCATCGTGGCATCGCCCTTGCTTGACACTATGAAGACGCGATGGATACACTACGCGAGAATTCCCACGATGAAAGGGGGTGTTGCCGGGCGAAAGCTATAGGAGTTTCGTCGAAGAGCAATTCCATTTTCTGTCAAGCAGTTACTGATGTACCCGATTCGAGCATCTCTCCCGGCGTCGGTGCCGTCAGCACCGCACGTCACACATACGTGAAGAGACGTGAGAGTGTTCGAGACTATCTGTGAATGATCCAACGGAGAACTGTTACGCAATGAAACTCAATTTCAATTGGCGACGCGCCGTAGTCGTCGCTGCCATTGTCGCTCTCGCGACCGCGGGCATTGCTTCTGCCCAGCAGTTTGGCGCGCTCTACGGCGTAGTCACTGACGAGAACGGTCAGCCCCTTCCGGGCGTGACGGTCACCCTCGAGGGCATGGGTGCCCCGCGTGTCACCGTCACCGACGAGGTCGGGCGCTACCGCTTCCCGGGTCTCGATCCGGGCTCGTACTACGTGAAGGCCGAGCTGGACGGTTTCTCGACCGTCGAGCAGCCCAACGTAGTCGTAGCGCTGAACCGAAACACCACCATCAACTTCACCCTCTCCAGTGCGGTCGAGGACGTCATCACCGTGACGTCGGAGTCGCCGCTGCTGGACGAGCGCCGTCTGGCGCAGGGTGCCAACATCAGCCAGGTCGAGCTCGAGAAGATCCCGACCGCCCGTGACCCCTGGTCGGTCATGAACCAGGCTCCGGGCGTGCTCGTCGACCGCATCAACGTCGGCGGCAACGAGAGCGGACAGCAGTCCGTCTTCCTCGGTCTCGGGACCACGATGAGCGAGAACGACTTCCTGGTCGACGGTGTGCAGATCACCGA
>JAWVZD010000206.1:0-5029 GCA_033722395.1 Thermoanaerobaculia bacterium
GACCGACTCCATGGCGTAGGTCTTGACCGCCATGTTGGCGATCATCTGGGCAACGGCCTCGTGCTCGCCGACCGGCTTGCCCCACTGCACCCGCGTCGAACCCCACTCGCGGGAGACCTCCAGGCAGACCTTGGCGGTCCCGACCGAGCCGTTGGGGATCGACAGGCGACCGTCGTTGAGCGTCGTCAGGGCGATCTTCAATCCCTGCCCCTCCTTGCCGATCAGGTTCTCGGCCGGGACGAAGACGTCGTCGAAGCTGATCTCGGCGTTGGCCAGCGCTTTGAGACCCATGAAGCGGCAGCGGTGGTCGATGCTGACCCCATCCCAGGCGGTCTCGACCACGAAGGCGCTGATCTTGCCCGATTCGGGATGCCGCGCCATCACCACCAGCAGATCGGCCAGGGTTCCGTTGGTGCACCACAGCTTGACGCCGTTCATCACGTAGCCGCTGCCGTCCTCCGAGCGCTCGGCGGAGGTCATCAGACGGGCCGGATCCGAGCCCACGTCGGGCTCGGTCAAGGCGAAGGCCGAGATCTCGCCAGCGGCGCAGCGCGGCAGGTACTTCTCCTTGAGCTCGTCGCTGCCGAACAGCTTCAGTGGGTTCGGCACGCCGATCGACTGGTGCGCCGACAGCAGGGCCGAGATGTTGCCGTCGACCCGGCCGACGTACTCCATGATGGTCTGGTATTCGACGTTGCTGAAGCCGAGGCCGCCGTACTTTCGCGGGATCTTCATGCCGAAGGCGCCCAGACGCCGCAGCCCGTCGATCAGATGTTGCGGGTACTCGCCGGTCTCGTCGATGGCGACCGAGTCGACCTGCGACAAGAGGCGTACGAAATCGGCGTAGAAGGCCTCGAACTCCGGGCGCGGTGCCTCGCGCACCGGGTATGGGTCGATCAGATCGAGCCGGAAGTTGCCCAGAAAGAGCTCCTTCAAGAAGCTCGGTTGGCGCCACTCCTTCTGGCGCGACGCCTCGGCCACCTGCAGCGCTTCCTGCTCCGAGACCTGCGCTCTGTCGTGTCTGCTCATCGCATCTCCTCGCCGATCGACGCTTCCGCACCGAGTCTATCGTGCCGGCGCCTCGTCCGCATCGGCCGTGCCACCGGCTCTTCCCTGCAATCCTAGCGGTACTTACGCTCCGCGGACGCCACCCGGTTGGGTGGCGGCGACGCGTCGCCTCCCCGCAGCCAGGGCAACACCGGCGAGTACCAGGGAAATTCCCCCCACCATGCCGAGGGTGAGCGGCTCGTCCAGCCACAGAACACCGATCACCACGGCGACCACGGGTACGCCGTAGGTGATGAGCGACAGACGGGTCGCAGGGAGGTGTTCCAGCAGCCAGAAATAGAGGGTGAAGGTGACCACCGAGCCCATCAGACTCAGATAGAGCAGCGCGCCGACGGCGGTCCCCGACCACTCGACGCTGCTGTCGCCCTCGAGGAGCAGCGCCAGACAGGCGGCGACGAAGGCGCCGAGCGCCATCGGCACGGCGGTGAGCGAGAACGGGTGCACGCCGGAACCCCACCGCTTCACCGCCACGTTGGCGACCGCAGAGGCCAGCGGCGAGGCGAGCATCACCAGAGCGGCGAGCCGCACTTCCGAGCCACCGAGCGCGGCCAGATCGTCCGAGAAGATCCACGCCACGCCCCCCAATCCGATCAGGAGCCCGACGAACCCCCGCGCCGTGAGACGTTCCCCGGGAAGCCATACGTGAGCCAGGACGGCTACGCCGAGCGGGAAGGTGGCGTAGAGGATCGCCGCCAGGCCGGAGGGGATCCACTGCTCGGCCCAGTAAACGACGCAGTAGGAGACCGCGAAGGAGAGAACGCCGTTGACCAGCCAGAGGCGGCGCTCGATGGGGCGCCGGCCGAGCGGTACCCGCCGCTGCCACGCCAGCACCAGCAGCAGGGCGGCGGCGATCGCGAAGCGCAGCGCCACCCCGGTGAACGGCGGCACGTCCTCGAGTCCGACGCGGATCACTGCCCAGGTGCTGCCCCAGATCGCCACCAAGGCGGCGATCGCCAGACCGGCGGTGAGGCCGCTGGGCGCGCGGGAGGAGCTCAGGGATAGATCCGATAGAGCATGCGGGGGTACGGAATCGTCTCCCGCAGGTGCTTCACGCCGCACATCCAGGCGACGAAGCGCTCGATCCCCATGCCGAAACCGCTGTGCGGAAAGGTGCCGTACTTGCGCACGTCGAGATACCACTGGAAGGCCTCGATCGGCAGCTCGTGCTGCTCGATTCGCTCGAGGAGCAGATCGTGGTCGTGAATCCGTTGACTACCGCCGATGATCTCGCCGTAGCCTTCCGGCGCCAGGATGTCCATGCCCAGCACCAGGCGGTCGTCCTCCGGGGCGGGCTGCATGTAGAACGCCTTGATGGCAGCCGGGAACCGATGCACCAGCACGGGACGATCGTACTGGCTCGCCAGGACGGTCTCGTCGTCGCCTCCGAAGTCCTCTCCCCACTCGATCTCCTGGCCCTCTCGCTGCAGCAGCGCGATGCCGTCCGAGTAGGCGAGGCGAGGGAACGGCTTTTGCACCGCCTGGAGGACCGCGACGTCGCGCTCCAGGAGATCGAGCTCGTCGCCACAGCGGTCGAGGACGCGCGCCACCAATTCGCAGACGAAGTCCTCCGCCAGCTCGCACAGCCCCTCGAACTCCAGGAAGGCGACCTCGGGCTCGACCATCCAGAACTCCATCAGATGACGACGGGTCTTCGACTTTTCGGCCCGGAAGGTGGGCCCGAAGCAGTAGACCTTGCCGAGCGCCGCAGCGGCCGGTTCGAGGTAGAGCTGGCCCGATTGGCTGAGGTAGGCCGGATCGCCGAAGTAGTCGGTCTCGAACAACGTCGAGGTTCCCTCGCACGCCGCCGGGGTCAGGATCGGTGAGTCGATGAGAGTGAAATCGCGCTCGTAGAAGTAGTCTCGGATGGCCTGGGAGACTTCACTGCGGACCCGCAGGACCGCTTGCTGCTTGGGCGAGCGCAGCCACAGATGGCGGTGCTCCATCAAGAACGCGGTGCCGTGCTCTTTCGGCGTGATCGGGTAGTCGTGCGCGTCGGCCAGGATCTCGAACTCGGTGACGTGGATCTCGACCCCCGAGGGCGCCCGGTCGTCCTGCTCGACCGTGCCGCCGACCCGCACCGCGGCCTCCTGCGAGACACCCGTCAGGGCCTCCCACGAGGCGTCGTCGACCTCGGCCTTGCTGGCCACCAGCTGAACGCTGCCGCTGCCGTCGCGCAGCGTGACGAAGGCGATCTTGCCGGACGAGCGCGAGTGGGTGACCCAACCGCTCAGGGTCACCGCGTCGCCGACCAGGCCGCGAAGGCGTCGTATCGAGGTACTCTGCATGAGAATCTCCGGCGGGCGGGAGCGGCGATTCTACGAGTGCTCCTCGATACGGTCAAGCAATGCCTCGTTCTCCAGCGCGGCGCCGGCCGCCGCCTGCTCGGCCGCCTTCTTGCTGGTGCCGGTGCCGATGCCGCTCGGCTCCCCTTCGATGCGGCACTCGACCGTGAACACCTTGGCGTGATCGGGTCCGTCCTCCTCTATCAGTACGTAGCGCGGCAAGAGACCGAGGCTGGCCTGCAGGAGCTCCTGCAAGCGGGTCTTGGCGTCGCGACGGTCCCAGTCGTCGGTGACCCGCATCTGGCGCTCGAGGAGCGGCCGGATGACCGTGGTCGCGGCCGGCAGGCCGCCGTCGAGGTAGACGGCCCCGAAGACCGCCTCCAGGGCGTCGGCCAGAAGCGAGGGCTTGCGGCGCCCGCCCGAGCGGTCCTCCCCGACCCCGAGGCGCAGCACCCGGCCGAGCTCGACGTCGCGTGCCATGGCGGCGAGACTGGTAGCGCTGACCAGATAGCTCTTGCGACGCGACAGCTCGCCTTCCGGCAGGTCGGGATGGCGCGCGTAGAGCACTGCCGCGGTCACCAGGTCGAGGACCGCGTCGCCGAGGAACTCGAGTCGCTCGTTCTGATGGCGCAGCTGCATCTCGTTGGCGTACGACCGGTGGGTCAGCGCCAGACGGAGCAGGTCGTAGTCGCGAAAGGCGTGTCCGATGCGGCCCTCGAACGAGCGCAGAGCCTCGGAGACCTGCGTTCCCCACAGCCGGCGCAGCCAGTCGGACGGAGGGCTCATCGGCGCTGGTAGGCGGTCTCCAGCTCCCGGTCGGTGATCTTGAGCAGGATCGGCCGCCCGTGCGGGCAACTGAACGGGCTCTCGCAGGCGAACAGATCGGTCACCAGTTGCTTCATCTCCTCGGCGCCCAACGGCTCGTGCATCTTGACGGCGGCGCGGCAGGAGATCGATGCCGCCGCCTCCTCCACCAAGCGGCGCTCGAGATCGCCGGGGTCGTCGGACGACTCGTCGCCCGACGCCAGCTGACGCAGCACCTCCTCCGCCTCGTCCTGACCGAGCCCGGCCGGTACGGCAGCCAGAGCCAGCGTCGAGCCGGAGAGGATGGCAAGCTCGAACCCGAAGCGTTCGAGCTCGTCGACGAACGGCTCGAGGCGGAGCGTCTCGGATCGGCTGAGCTCGATCAATCGCGGCTCCAGAAGGCGTTGCGACTGCGGCTCGTCGGCCGCCAGATTGCGCCGCACGCGTTCGTAGAGGATGCGCTCGTGGGCGACGTGCTGGTCGATCAGGTAGAGACCGTCGGGCCCTTCGAGCAGCAGAACCGTACCCTTGTACTGACCGAGCAGGCTGAACGGCCGTTCGGCGCCGGAACGGCCGGAGAGCGGCACGGCCCGCGGTTCGAGCGGCTCGAAGGCGGCCTGCGGCAGACGCGCCGCGCCGACTCGATCTGTGCCCTGCTCGCCCTCGAAGCGCCAACCCTCCCCGTGCCGCCGAGTCTCACCCTCCCCGTCGGGACGCGGCTCCCAGGCGCTGCCCTGCCAGGCGAGCGGAGCGCCCGGCGGTTCGCGGACCAGGCTCGGACGGACCGGAGCTTCACCGCGCGCCGTGCCGAGGGCCTCGCGGAGGGTGTCGTAGGTCCGCCGCAGGATCCGCTGATCGCGGAAGCGCACCTCGGC
>JAWVZD010000207.1:0-5027 GCA_033722395.1 Thermoanaerobaculia bacterium
CGGTCGTTCGGGGCGAGGGTGGCGCGTGGCGTGCGGTAGTCGCCGTCGAAGCCGGGCAGCATGCCCAGGCGCACCATGGTCTGGAAGCCGTTGCAGATGCCGATGGCGAGCCCCCCGCGGTCGATGAAGGCGGTGAGCTCGTCGTAGAGTCGCCAGCGGATCTTGTTGGCGAAGACGAAGCCGGCACCGAGGTGATCGCCGAAGGCGAAGCCGCCGGGGAAGGCGACGATCCGGAACTCGTCCAGCTGGCGGCGGCCGTCGAGAAGATCGAGCAGGTGGACCCGCTCGGGGGTGGCGCCGACCAATCGGAAGGCCTCGGCGGTCTCGACTTCGCAGTTGAGGCCCAGCCCCTCGAGCACCAGCACGCGAACGGCGGAGCGCAGCTGCGGGGTGACCGCCTCAGGCATAGCGCAGGCCCTCCGCGAACGACTCCCAAGCCTCCTCGAGCGCAACGTCGAGTATCAGGCGACCGCCGTGGCGGGCGGTCAGCCGTCGGCCCTTCGTGACCGTGCCGATCCGTCGGCACGGGAGGTTCTCGAACAGGCTCTCGAAAGCCTCCGTCCGCTCGGGCTCGACCGTCACGACGAAGCGACCGTTCGACTCCGCGAAGAGCAGCAGGTCGTCGTCCAGTGAGTCGAGTCCCGGCTCGAGTGCGGCCTCGTCCAGGGCCAGCTCGGCACCGAGCCGACCCGCCAGGGCGGATCGCGCCAGGGCCACGCCGAGACCGCCCTTGGTGGGTGTGGCGGCGGAGCGGACGAGGCCCGCGGACGTGGCGCTCGCCAGCGCTCGGTAGAGCGGCAGAGTCTCTCCCGGATCGAGGCGGGGCGGCTCGCTGCCGACGTATGGTGCCGGCCCGCCGTCGATCGGAACTCGGCCGTCACGCTCTCCGAGCCAGCGGTAGTACTCGCTGCCGCCGGCCGCGTGACCGGTGCGCCCGAGCAGATAGACGGCGTCGCCCTCGGCCTTGAAGTCGAGGGTGACGGCGCTCTCGACGTCGTCGATCTGGCCGATCGCCGAGACCAGCAAGGTGGGAGGCACGCAGATCTTGACCCCGCCCACGGTCGACTCGTTCTTCATCGAGTCCTTGCCGGAGACGAGCGGCACACCGTAGGCCAGACAGGTGTCGTAGAGACCGCGGCAGGCGCGTACCAGCTGGGCCAGCTTGTAGTCGCCGTCCGGCGTCCGAGCGGAGAGGACCGGGTCGGGCCAGCAGAAGTTGTCGAGCGCTGCGATGCGGTCGAGGCGCGCGCCGGCGCAGAGTTGACGGCGGACGGCCTCGTCGACCACCGACTGCGCCATGGCGTAGGTGTCGAGATCGGAGAGGAACGGGTTCACGCCCTCGGAGAGGACGATGCCGCGTCGCGAGCCGTGGTGTGCCAGCGACACCGTCGCCTCGGCCGGCACGTCGTTGGCGACGCCGATCCACGGCTTGACCACCGCCAGTCCCTTGACCTCGTGGTCGTAGTGCCGCGCCACTCTCTCCGAGCTGGCCAGATTGAGCCGGCCCACCAGGTCGACCAGCGTGCGGGAGCAGTCCTCCGGTCGCTCGGGTGGCTCTTCGAAAACGGGCGGCGCCCAGCGCGCCTCGAGGCGCATCTCGGGCAGGCCGTCGTGGAGGAACTCCATGTCGAGGAGCGCCACCGTCTCGCCGTCGTAGGTGACGTGGAGCTCGGGCTCGGCGGTGAACTCCCCCAGAGCGGTCGCTTCGACCTGGCGCCGGGCAGCGAGCTCGAGGAACTCGTCGAGGCTCTCGGGCGGCACCGCTACCGTCATCCGCTCCTGCGCTTCCGAGAGGAAGATCTCCCACGGCGCCAGGCCGGCGTACTTGAGGGGCGCTCTCGCCAGGTCGAGCCGCGCCCCTCCCGGTGTTTCGGCCATCTCTCCGACCGACGACGAGAGCCCGCCGGCGCCGTTGTCGGTAATCGCCGTGTAGAGACCGCGGTTGCGTGCCTCGAGCAGGAAGTCGAACATCATCTTCTGGGTGATCGGGTCGCCGATCTGGACCGCCTGCGCGGGCGAGGCCTCGTCGAGGGCGGCGGAGGAGAAGGTCGCCCCGTGGATGCCGTCGGCGCCGATCCGGCCGCCCACCATGACGACGACATCGCCCGGCCGAGCCGCCTTTTCCTCGCCCGGCGTACCGGCGATCTCGACCGGCAGGGCCCCGACGGTGCCGCAGAAGACCAATGGCTTGCCGAGATAGCGGTGGTCGAAGAGCTCCCAGCCGCGGGCGTACGGGATGCCGCTCTGGTTGCCGCCGTCGATCACCCCGCGGTGGACCCCGTCGCGCACCCGTCGCGGGTGCAGTAGGCCCTTCGGCAGCTCGCCGTCGAAAAACGGCGAGGCGAAGCAGTAGCCCCAGACGTTGAGCAGGAGGTCGGCCCCGCGGCCGGTGCCGAACGGGTCGCGGTTCACGCCGACGATCCCCGTGATGGCGCCGCCGTAGGGGTCGAGAGCCGACGGCGAGTTGTGGGTCTCGACCTTGTAGACCAGGTGGATGTCTTCGTCGAACGCCACCACACCGGCGTTGTCGTGGAAGACGGACTTGAGCCACGACCCGCCGCTCGCCTCCCGCAGCCGCCGGTCGACCGCCTCGGTGACGCCGCGGATATAGGTCGAAAAGAGCGAGTCGATGGTCTCCGCTTCGCCGTCGCCCTCGCGGTAGTCGATGACGGCGTTGAAGATCTTGTGCTTGCAGTGCTCGCTCCAGGTCTGGGCCAGGCATTCGAGCTCGACGTCGGTCGGCGCGCCGCCCAGACCGACGGCGCGGCGACGCTCGGTCGCGCCGGCGGCGCGGAAGTGGTCGCGGATCGCCTCGAGCTCGGCGACCGAGAGCGCCAGCAGCCCCTCGCGGCTCAGGCGCTCGAGATCGTCGGCGCTGCCCGAGAGGTCGACCGTGCCGACGGCCGGGGTGTCGCCGCCGGCGATCCGCGGCACCGACAGGTCCGGCTCGGAGGCCCGCCACTCCGCCTCGCGCTCGACACGGATCGTCTCGATCACCGGATTCGCCAGCAGCTCGTGCGCGATGCGCTCGGCCTCGGCGTGATCGACGCCTTCGAGCAGGTAGAGCACCGAGGTGAAGACGGCGGCGCCCTCGATCGACCGTCCGAGGGTGTCCTCGATCGCCACCAGAGCGCTCTTGCCCACCGGGTCGGTGACCCCGGGCTTGTAGGCCACCGTTACCGCTTCGTCGAAGGGGGGAGCCTCGAGCCGGCCGATGGCCGCGCGCTGTAGCACCGGGTCGGCGAGCTCCTGGACGACGCGCTCGAGCTCGGCGGACGAGAGCCGCCCCACCAGGTGATAGACGTCGCGAGTGCGCACCGAGTCGATCGGGATGTCGAGGAAGTCGCTCACCTGGGCGGCGACGTGAGCGCCGCGCGGGTCGCGGTGCTCGGGGCGCACTTCGATCTCGATTCGATGCGTCGGAAGGGTCTCGGGCGAGGGGGACATTCGAAGGTCGGCGCTCTCGGTGGGCGCATTGTACACAGCCGAGAGACGGCTGTTATATTCCACCCGACCCACCCTCTCTCACATGTGCGGGATCTTCGGGATCGAAGGACAGGCCGACGCCTCGAACATGGCCTATCTCGGCCTGTACGCGTTGCAGCATCGCGGCCAGGAGAGCGCCGGCATCGTCTCCTGGGACGGCGCCCAGATGCGCGCCGAGCGCGGCATGGGGCAGGTGGCCGACATCTTCCGCGCCCGGGTGCTCCAGCGGCTGGCGGGTGAGCGCGCCATCGGCCACACGCGCTACTCGACCGCCGGCTCGAGCGTCATCGCGAACGCCCAGCCGATCGTGGTCAAGACGTCGATGGGACCGCTCGGGCTGGTCCACAACGGCAACCTGGCCAACGGCGTCGAGATGCGTCGCCGTCTGGAGAAGGAGGGCTCGATCTTCCAGACGACGAGCGACAGCGAGGTGATCCTGCATCTGATGGCGCGCAACCCGCGCGCCGACGTCGTCGACTCGTTCCTGCTGGCGTTGCAGTCGGTGCGCGGCGCCTTCTCGCTCCTGGTGATCGCCGACGACGGGATCCTCGCGGCGCGTGATCCGCACGGCTTCCGGCCGCTCATCCTGGGCCGTCTCGACGGCAGTCCGTGCTTCGCCTCGGAGACCTGCGCCTTCGATCTGCTGGGGGCCGAGCCGGAGCGCGAGCTCGAGCCCGGTGAAGTGGTGCGGGCGCGCGGCGGCGAGGTCGAGGTCTTCCACCTGCCGGCGGCGAAGCCCGCGGCGCGCTGCCTGTTCGAGCACGTCTACTTCGCCCGGCCGGACAGCTCGATCTTCGGCGACGCGGTGTCGGAGGCACGGCTCCGCATGGGCGCGGCGCTGGCGCGCGAGGCGGCGGTGCCGGCCGACATCGTCGTGCCGGTGCCGGACAGCGGACTGTTCGCGGCGCTGGGCTACAGCCGCGAGTCGGGCCTGCCGCTCGAGTTCGGCTTGATCCGCAACCACTACGTCGGCCGCACCTTCATCGAGCCGAAGCAGTCGATCCGGCATTTCGGGGTCAAGGTGAAGTTGAATCCGGTGCGCCCGCTGATCGAAGGGCGACGGATCGTGCTGGTCGACGATTCGATCGTGCGGGGCACGACCTCGCCGAAGATCGTCAAGATGTTGCGCGATGCCGGCGCCGCCGAGGTCCACGTGCGCGTCTCCTGTCCGCCGACGCGCTATCCGTGCCACTACGGCATCGACATGCCGACGCGCGAGGAGCTCATCGCCTCGAGCCACGAAGTCGACGAGATCCGAGACCTGATCGGGGCCGACAGCCTGGCGTACCTGTCGCTCGAGGCGACCCAGGCCGCCGTCAGCGGGGCTCCGGAGAGCTACTGCACGGCCTGCTGGACCGGCGAGTACCGGGTGCCGTTGTCGGGTGAGGATTCGCGCCAACAGGAGCTGTTTCCCATCCGCCTCGAAGAGCGCGAATAGGCACCTCGTGGAGATCGCCCCTCATCCCGAGCCGTCCTCGCTCCCCGCCGTCCTCGCCGCACGAGGAGTACGGCTGCGGGGCTCGTCGCTGTGGGTGGCTCGA
>JAWVZD010000208.1:0-5018 GCA_033722395.1 Thermoanaerobaculia bacterium
GAGGCCGAGGAGATCTCGGCCGACGACCTGGTGCGCCAGCTCCTCGACCGGGTCCGAGTCCCCTGATCCAGCCCGAACGCGCTCGACCCGCCGTGAGTCCAAACGCCAGCGCGAAGACCACCGAACGCCCCGAGCTGCCGCTCGACCTGCTGCGCAAGGTGCGCCGCATCGAGATCACCACCAACCGCCTGGTCGACCAGGGGGTGGCGGGCGACTACCACTCGGTCTTCCGCGGTCGAGGCGTGGAGTTCTCCGAGGTGCGCCCCTACCAGCCGGGCGACGACATCCGCTCGATCGACTGGAACGTCACCGCGCGCATGGGGGCGCCGTTCGTCAAGCAGTTCGTCGAAGAGCGCGACCTGACCGTCTTCCTGGTAGTCGACGTCTCGGGCAGCCTGTCGTTCGGCTCGCGCGCCATCCTCAAGCGGGAGCTGGCGGCCGAGATCACGGCGCTGCTGTCGTTCGCCGCCATCCGCAACCAGGATCGGGTCGGAGCGGCGCTGATCGCCGAGGACTTGGAGCTCTTCCTGCCGCCCGAGCGGCGGCGAAACCACGTCCTGCGGATGGTGCGCGACATCCTGTCGTGGACCTCGGCCGGGCGCACCGATCTCGACCGCGGATTGAAGTCGGTGCTGCGCAACCTCAAGCAGCGCTCGGTGCTCTTCCTGGTATCCGACTTCGTGGACACGCGCTACGAGGCGGCGATCAAGGCGGCCGCGGCGCGCCACGACGTCATCCTGGTCGAGATCGTCGACCCGCGCGACGTCGACATCCCGTCGACGCCGCCGCTGGTGCTGCGCGACGCCGAGACCGGGCGCGCCGAGGTGGTCGGTGGTCGCCGCTTCAGCCGCCGCCTGGAGGAACGCCGGGCCGCCGAGCGGGCCGAGCTCCGCCGCCTCGGCCGGCGCCTGGGGCTCGATCACTTGGTGCTACGCACCGACCGACCATACCTGTCGCTCCTGGTGCGCTTCTTCGAGCGCCGGAGGCGGAGGTTGGCGCGATGACCCGTCGGGCGTGCGTCCTGATCGCGCTCGCCAGCTGGCTCTCGACCGTGCCGGCGCTGCCGGCGGCCGAGTCCGAGCTCGTCACCCGGCTGGAGCCGGCCGAGATCACCGTCGGCGACCGCTCCGAGCTCCTGGTGGAGCTCCGCTTGCCGGCCGGAACCTCGCCTCGGGACGTCGGCTGGCCGAGCTGGGAGCAGCACCTCGGGGAGGCCGAGATCCTGGCGGTGAGCGCTGTCGAGAGCTCGGTCGAGGGGACCGATCAAGTGCTACGGCAGCTCCTGACCCTGACCCTCTTCCGCACCGGCAGCTTCACCCTCCCCGCGGTCGCAGTCTCGATCGCCCGAGAGGAGGGTGAAGAGACCCTGACCTCGTCGCCCGGGACGCTCGAGGTGGTCTCGGTGCTGCCGCCGGGCGAGGAGCTGCCCGAGGCGAAGCCGCCGGCGCCACCCCGTCCGCTCGCGTTCGGAGCCCGCTTCTGGTGGTTGACGGCTTCGCTCGCCGCTCTCTGCCTGGCGGGCCTGGTCTGGCTAGCCTCCCGCGAGCGGAAGAGTGCGCTCGACGGCTCCGAGCCCCGCCTCCCGCCGCTCGAGGAGCTGACGCGCACCCTCGAGGGCCTGCGCCGCGAGAGCGACGCGGTGGCGCTCCACGCCGGCGCCAGCCTGGCGTTGAGGCGCTATCTGGGGCGGCGCCTCGGCTTCACGGCTCCGGAGAGCACCACCACGGAGGTCGATCGGGCGCTCCGGCGCCGGCGCCTCGAGACCGGCCTTCTACGCCGTACGATCGAGCTCTTGACCGCCTGCGACATGGTCAAGTTCGCCCGCCAAGAGGTCGACGAGGCGGAGGCCCGCGACCGACTCGATCGGCTCGAGGCGCTCGCCCGGCGGATCGAGGAGTGGCTGCAGCCGCAGCCCGACGAGGAGTCGCCCCGAGACGGGCAGTCGCTGGCGGAGGCGTCGTGAGATGAACGCCGTACCCTCGCTGCAGGATCCGCTCTGGCTCGTCGGTCTGGCGGCCCTGCCGCTCCTCGCCTGGTGGCACCACCGCGGCGAACGGCTCGGCGCACTCACCTACAGCCGCCTGCCCGGTGCGGGGCGCGGCGGCGGCTGGCGCCTCCACCTGCCGTTCTACAGTCGCCTCCTGGCACTCGCCCTGCTCCTCGTCGCTCTCGGGCGGCCGCAGCTCGGCTACGCCTTCGAGGAGAGCCTCACCGAGGGGATCGACATCGAGATCGTGCTCGACGTCTCCGGCAGCATGGGAGCGGAGGATTTCCGGCCGCGGAACCGGCTGGCGGTCGCCAAAGAGGTAGTCAAGGAGTTCATCGCGGCGCGACCGGCCGACCGCATCGGGGTGGTGATCTTCTCCGGCAGCGCGGTCACCAAGGCACCGCTCACTACCGATCGTCAGATGCTCTCCCTGCTGGTCGACTCGGTCGAGCTCAACACGCTGCCGGACGGCACCGCCATCGGCGTCGCGCTGGCCAACGCCGCAGCGCGCCTGAAGGACAGCGAGGCCGAGTCGAAGGTGATCATCCTGGTGACCGACGGCGTCAACAACGCCGGCGCCATCGACCCGGCTTCGGCGGCGGCGGTCGCCAAGGGCCTCGGGATCCGCGTCTACACCGTCGGCGTCGGCACCGCCGGGCGGGTGCCGATCCCGATCCGCTCGATCGACCCGATCACCGGCCGCGAGGTCACCCGCCGGGTGCTGATGAACGTCGAGGTCGACGAGCAGCTGCTGCGGAGGATCGCCGAGCACACCGGGGGGGTCTTCTATCAGGCGACCGACAGCGAGCGCTTCCGCGAGATCTTCGGCGAAATCGACCGTCTCGAGAAGACCACCCTGGAGACGCGGCACTACGTGCGCTACAAGGAGGCCTTTCAACCGTTCGCCTGGGCGGCGCTCGCCATGCTGCTGCTGCCGCTCGTACTCGTGGCCGGAGGGGCGACCGCCGAACCATGAGCTTCGCCGAGCGCGATCTGCTGTGGCTCCTGCTGCTGGCCCCGGTCAGCGTAGCGCTCGCCGGCTGGTTCTGGCGCCGCCGGCTGGTGGCGACCCGCCGCTGGGTCTCGCCCGGACTGTGGGAGCGCCTGCGCTTCGTCTATCGCCCCTGGCGGATCGTCCTATCCCTCGCTCTGTTCCTCCTGGCCGTCGCCGGCACCACCTTGGCGCTGGCCCAGCCGCGCTGGGGCGAACGAGAGGAGCTCGTCGAGCGCCAAGGGGTCGACGTCGTCTTCGTGCTCGATTCGTCGCTGTCGATGAGCGCGAGCGACGTACCGCCGTCGCGCCTCTACGTCGCCCAGGCACTGATCCGCTCGTTGGTCGGGCAGCTACCCGGCAACCGCGTCGCCCTGGTGCAGGCCGAGGGCGAAGGGGTGGTGATGGCGCCGCTCACCATCGACAGCGCGGTCATCGATCTGCTGCTCGACACCGTCACCGCCGGCAGCCTCCCGACCCCCGGCACCGGCCTGGCCCATGCCCTCCGCCTGGCGATGGAGCTCTTCCCCGAAGAGAGCGAGAAGCATCGCGTCGTGGTGCTGCTGACGGACGGCGAGGACCACGAGGGCGGTCTGGACGCGGCGATCGCGAGCCTGAGCGAGCGGGGCATCGTGACCCACGTTCTGGGGGTAGGTACGCTCCGCGGCGGCCCGATGCCGGTCGCCGCCGGGCGACCGAACGAGCTCAAGCGAGATGCCGCCGGCGAAGTGATCGTTACCCGGCTGGCCGAGGAGCCGCTGCGCCGGCTCACCGACGCCACGGGCGGAGTCTACCTGCACGTCACCGGTGCGGGCGCCAATCTGGCGCCGATCGTCAACGCCATCGACTCGATGGAAACGCGTCGTTTCGAGGGCAGCATCGTCACCTCGATGGAGGACCGCTTCCAGTGGCCGATCGGCGTCGCCGTCGTGGCGCTCGCCGGCTTCCTGACGTTCGGACCGGTCACCGAGCGATCGAGGGCGAGACGGAGGAGGGTCCGGTGAGCCGTACGCTCGGCACCCTCCTCGGCCTGCTCTTCGTGGCGGCTGGCGCCTCTCCGCAGGGCGATCCGACGACCGGGCCGCCCGCCCCGGCGCCGACGCCGGAGGCCGAGCGCCCCTCCGCCGCGGCATGGCTCCACAACCCCCGCGCTCGCACGGCGGCCGGTCTCGAGCGGCTCGCCGAAGAGGAGACCGAAGCGGCACTCGACGCGTTCGACGAGGCCCTGGCCCTCGCCCCGGACGACCCACGGCTGCAGTTCAACGCCGGCACGGCGAGCCTGGCCGGCGACGGGGAGGGCGCCGTCGAGCTGCTCGAGACGGCGGCGCGGGCGGCGCCGGCCGATCTCGCCGCCGACGCCCTCTACAACCTCGGCACCGCGCGGCTCTCCGGGGGCGATCCAGCCGGCGCCATCGAGGCCTTCGAGCAGTCCCTGCGCCTCGAGCCGGCGAACCCGGACGCCAAGCACAATCTGGAGCTGGCGCGACGCCTGCTGGAGCGACAAGAGAAACAAGAACAACAGCAGGAGCAAGGAGACGAGGGGGACGGCGACTCGCAGCAGCAGCGAGAGCAGGACGGCCAGCAGGACCAGCAGGACCAGCAGCACCAGCAGGACCAGGACCGCGAGCAACCGCCCGGCGATTCGCCGCCACGGTCGGGTGACCAGCCACCGCCCGATGACTCGCGCCAGCCGCTGCCCGACTTCGAGGAGCAGCCCGAGATGACCGCCGAGCAGGCCGCGGCGATCCTCGAGGCGGTGGAGAACCTGGAGCGCGAGCAGCGACGCCAGCAGGCTCGCGAGCAGCGCAAGCGGGCCAAGGGGGATCGCGACTGGTGAGACGCTTCGCTCCGCTCCTCTTCTCGGTCGCGATCGGTGCCGCCGTGCCGGCCGCCGGTGCCGACGACCTGACGATCGAAGCGCGACTCGAGCCCGAGACGGTCGGGGTCGAGCAACTCGTCACCCTGACCGTCGAGGTCGAGGGGGGCGGTGCCCGCCGCCTCCGGCCGGTAGCGGAGTTCGATCTGGAGAATCTCGACATC
>JAWVZD010000209.1:0-5013 GCA_033722395.1 Thermoanaerobaculia bacterium
AGCCTCTGCCGGACGACGTCCGCGGCGAACAACCCTGGCTCGAGCTCCACCTCGTCCCGATTCCAGGTGGTCTCCGAGCGGAAACGGGGCGACGGGCGCCAGGCGAGGACCAGCTCCGTGGTGCGCCGCTCGCCATCGAAGAACTCGCCACCGAGGAAACGCGCCCGACCCGAAACCTCCCGGCGGTCGCTGCTCTCGAAGAAGATGCCGTACTCGTTCCAGCGGTACGGACCGGCGGGTAGGAACACCTCGGGGTGGAGGGAGAAGCCCTCCTCCAAGCGCTCGAACCGATGCTGGACGAAGGCGGTGACGAATTCACCGCTCGCGAACCGCAGGCCGAAGATGTTGGCCCCGGTCGCGATCGTCTCGGTGCGGCCGGTCTCCGGATCGACGAAGATCGTTCCGCCGGCACCGAAGTCCCAATTGCGGATCGAGCCTGAATCGTCGGGGCGAGGCCTCCATCCGAAACCCGAGCTGTAGCGCCGGTAGCCACGCCGGCGGAGAAAGCCCACGCCCGGCTCCAGGTCTTCGTCGACCTCGATCACGCTTCCTCCCCAGTTCCAGTTCGCCGCCGTCCAGTTCGCACCCACACCCCCCGCCCAGCCCCGGCCCCGGCTCCGCGGGTCGGAATCGTCCGATCCGGCGCCGAAGGTCCAGATCCGCCAACGCTCGGTGAAACGGAAGTCGGCATCGACTCCGGCGAGCGTGTTCCTCCCCTCGGAGCTCGTGCGGTGCGTCGCGATGAGGCCGACGTTCGAGCGGCGTCCGAGGTTGCGCTGGAAGCGCATCACCCCCCAGTCGGTCCGTGCGACCGCGTTCTCGCCCGCTCCGATCGCGTCGGTCCGAGCCCCCAGGACTCCGAGATTCCACGCACCGGCGCGCCCCGCCAACCGGAGGCCCCACTCCATGGGCACGCGTCGACCGTCCTCCGAGATACCGATGCGGCGCGAGAAGAACGGCTTGAACAGCGGGGAATCCCCGGCGATCAGCGACGGTCCGAACTCGAAGATGCCGGCGTTCTCGAGGAAGAACTCCCGTTTCTCCGGGAAGAAGAGAGAGAAGCGGGTGAGGTTGACCCGCTGCTCGTCGACCTCGGTCTCGGCGAAGTCGGTATTGAAGGTGGCATCGAGAGAGAGGCCTCGCGTCACCGTCCACTTGAGATCGAGACCGAACTCCACCGCCTGGTCCTCGCGCCGATCGGCCGCTTCCGAGCCGTCACGGCTCGTCACGGTAGCGAAAGGCTTCACGTCGAGGCCCAGCGTCCGCGGGGGAGGCTCGACACCGACCAGGTGGCCGGCCCGCGAGATCCGTAGGAGATCGGCGTCCAGATCGATCGGCGACCAGAACGCAGCCTCCTCCTTCCTCCGGACGAGTCGACGGACGTTGAGGCCCCAGATCTCCTCCGTCGGATCGAAGCGCAGGGTGGCGAAAGGGATGGCGAACTCCGCCGTCCAGCCCTCCTCGGTCCGGCGGCTCCCGACCGTCCATACCCCGTCCCATTCGAGATTCATGTCGCGTCCCTCGTCGGTGATCAGCGCATCGGTGCGCGAGCCCAGAGGGTTGGTCTCGAAGAAATAAGCGTTGCGATGATCGTGGAAGGTGTCCAGCAGGAGGATCACCGAGTCGTCTCGGAACAGTGGGACGTCGCGCCCCAGCTCCCGAGCGACGATGGCGCCGGGCTCCGAGTCCCGGGCTTCCATGCCCACGTACAGGGTGTCGTCGGAGTAGAGGACCCGAATCTCGGTCTTCTCGGTGGCCCGAGCCAGAGGGTCGGGCTCGCGCTGCCGGAAGTCGCTTCCGACCGGCGCCGTTCGCCAGGCGGGCTCGGACAGTCGGCCGTCGACGGTGATCTCCGCGTCGGTCGGGGCCGCCCGGAGCCGGACCGTCTCTTCCGGGTCGTCGTGTGCGATGCCTCGACCCGTATCGAGGAACCCCAGCACCAGCACCGCTAGCAGGATGCGAAGCGCACATATATTTCGATATCGTATCATTCGATCTCGAAGTATATACGCGCATACGACCCACAGGGTTCAGCTCTGCCTCCTGACGTGACCGCCTCGGCAGACTCTCCCGCGCCTCGCACCGGGGGATGACGGCCGTGTCGAGCCAGCGCTCGAGTTCCGGCGCGAAAATCGAAGGGAGGCCGGCGACTGCTACACTGCCTCGACTCTCAGACAGCGGGACGATCTTTCGACAGCCGGACGAACGGCGGAATCGCGCACGCCGAGACTCCGGGCATTCTGCAGTCGCGCCGGCAGGCACCTGGACGATGTCCACCGCGGCCCTCATCGGTCTGGTCCTCTTCGCGGTCGGGCTGCTGCTCGCCCTGGTGGTCGTGGTCCGTCTGCACGCCTTCGTGGCGCTCCTCGCCACCAGCCTGGTGGTGGCGGTCGTGGGGGGCGTGCCGCTCGCCGAGATCGCCGACGAGATCCAACGCCAGATGGGGGCGACCCTCGGCTACATCGCCGTCGTCATCGGGCTCGGAGCGATGTTCGGCGAGATCCTCCGGCGCTCCGGCGGCGCCGAGGCGATCGCCCATCGACTGCTCGACGCCTTCGGCGAGCAGCGGGCACCGCAGGCGCTGGCGCTGACCGGGCTCGTCGTCGCCATCCCGGTCTTCTTCGACGTGGCACTGGTGCTGCTGATCCCTTTGGTCTACACCCTCGCCGAGAGGAGCCGGCGCTCGCTCCTCTACTATGCCGTGCCGCTCCTCGCCGGCATCGCCGTGGCGCACGCCTTCGTCCCTCCGACGCCTGGCCCCGTAGCGGTGGCCGGTCTCCTGGGGGCGGACCTGGGATGGGTGATCCTGTTCGGACTCCTGGCCGGCGCGCCGGCGACGGCGGTCGGCGGCCTCTGGTTCGGGCGACGCATTGCGGCGCGGATCCACCTCGAGGTGCCGGAGGCGATGCGTGCTCCCGCCGCGGTAGGCGATGCCGAGCCGGCCCGCCGACCCGGCTTCGCCACGGCGGTGGGCCTGGTGGCGTTGCCGCTGGCGCTCATCCTGGTGGGCACGGTCTCCGCCGTCGTGCTTCCCGACGGCTCACCTTCGCGCCGCATACTCTCCTTCGCCGGCCACCCGTTCGTCGCTCTTCTCGCTACCACTCTGGTCTCGTTCTGGGCCTTGGGCACCCGACTCGGCTACTCGGCGGCCGAGGTGCGCGAGACCGCTGGCAAGGCCCTCGAGCCGGTCGGCATGATCATCCTGGTGACCGGGGCCGGCGGCGTCTTCGGCAAGGTGCTCTTCGGCACCGGCGTCGGCGCCGCGGCGGCCGAGTGGATGGCCTCGAGCCGCCTACCGTTCGTCCTCCTCGCCTTCTTGATCGCTACGGTGGTGCGGGTCGCGCAAGGCTCGGCGACGGTCTCGATGGTGACCGCCGCGAGCCTGGTGGCGCCGATCGTCGAGGCCGGCGAGTCCTCGCCGGCGCTGCTGGCGGCGCTCACCGTCGCCATCGCCTGCGGCGCTACCGTGCTCTCGCACGTCAACGACTCCGGCTTCTGGTTGGTCGGCCGCTTCCTCGGCATGAGCGAGACTGAGACGCTGAGGGTCTGGACGGTGATGGAGACCCTGGTCGGGCTGACCGGGCTGGCGATGGTACTCGTTCTGTCGATCTTCTTCTGACGGCTGCTGCGGATCGACCCGCCCGGCCGCGAACCGATCGTGGGCAGGGTCAGCTCGAATCGCCCGGCTCCCCCCGCTCGTCGAGCACCTCGAGAACGGTGGTCACGATCTCCTCGGGTGAAGAGGTGATCTCGACGACGAGTGCCTCGCTCGGCTCCTCGAGCGTCTCGAGTTGGCTCGCTAGGAGCGCGGGGTCGAAGAAGTGCTCCGTCCTGGCGTGCAAGCGGGCTTCGAGCGTCTCCCGGTCGCCTTTCAAGTAGACGAGGAGAGCGTCCTCGATCCCGTCGAGGAGCACGCGGCGGTACGACTCTTTGAGCGCCGAGCAGGCCACGACGGCCGACTCCCCGGCTCCGAGCCGCGCCTCGATCGCCCCGCGGAGGCGCTCCAACCACGGGCGGCGATCCTCGTCCGTGAGAGGCAGGCCGGCATGCATCTTCTCCACGTTCGCCACCGGGTGGAGTTGGTCGCCTTCGACGAACGCCCAATCGAGCGCCTCCGCCAACCGCTCACCGATCGTCGACTTGCCACACCCCGAGACCCCCATCACGACGACGATCATCGGAAGCCGGCCACCTACCGGGCGAGCCGCAAGCGAAGCAGGTGGCCGTCGGCCGTCATGTAGAGGCTCCGTCCGCCGTCGCCGAAGGTGCAATTCGCGGTCGCCTGGGTGGTGAGGATCGTGCCGAGATGGCGGCCGTCGGAAGCGATGACGAGGACACCCCCGGGCCCGGTCGCGAAGAGATTGCCCTGCTCGTCGACCGCGAGACCGTCGGGTAGCCCAGGCCGCTCGCCGACCCACGGGGTGGCGTCGAAGAAGACGCGGCCGTCATCGAGCGTGCCGTCGTCGAGCACCTCCCAGGCCATCCAGACGGCCTGCTCCGGATCGGAGTTGGCGACGTAGAGCGTGCGCTCGTCGGGCGAGAAGGCGATGCCGTTGGGGCGGGTCAGCTCACCGGTCAGGAGCGTCACGGTGCCGTCGGTTCCGAGGCGATAGACGCCGTGGACCTCGGTCTCCCGGGCGGGATCGCCAGGGCCCTCGGGAAGGCCGTACGGCGGATCGGTGAAATAGAGCGCGCCGCTCGAGTGGAAGACCGCGTCGTTGGGGCTGCTCAGACGTCGCCCGTGGTGGCGGTCGGCAAGCGTCTCGAATACGGGCTCGGGAGCGTCGAGCGGGGCCGCCAAGCGGGCGACGCGGCGGTCGCCGTGCTGGCAGAGGACCAGCCGGCCCTGGTCGTCGAGCAGCAGGGCGTTGGATCCGACCTCGCCGCCGCGCGGGGCGTCGCCCGTGTAGCCGGAGGGCTGGAGGTAGAGGCGGGCGCCTTCGCCGCCGTGCCACTTGTAGATCGCGTTTCGCGGGATGTCCGAGAAGAGCACGTAGCCGCCGTCTTGCGGGA
>JAWVZD010000210.1:0-4982 GCA_033722395.1 Thermoanaerobaculia bacterium
CCCGCCCCTTCGCCGCAGGCCTAGAGCTCTGATCCGGCGCTCCAATCCCACTTCGACCATCCGACGGCGCAGCTGCTCGTCGGTGCATTCGTCTCCGATCTCTGCGCGAACCCGTCGCTCCAGGCGCCGATGGAGGGGGCCCGGACAGAGTCTCCGTAGTACATCCCCGAGGAGCAAGCGCGCACCCCAGGTCCAGAGCAAGTACTCTAGGACCCTCGACAACCTCGTTCCTGTACCCGAGTAATCTGCCCGCACAAACGAGGCCAATCGAAACAACGCCCCCCGCCGCAGGAGGTCGGCGGCGTAGCGCGGATCGACCGTCAGCCACTCGTCGCCGCCCGAGCCGGTGAGGAAGCGGTGGTCGCCCCGCGCCGCCGCCCAGCGCGCGAACCCCATGTAACCGCCCTTCCAGAAGATGGTGCTCGGACAGGGGAAGCGCCGCACCTCGTCGAGCGACGCCTCGATGAGCGGCCGGGATCCCAGCCAGTCGCGCTCGTTGCTCAGGCACTGCGGCATGCCGAGTCGCGCCGCCACGAGGTCCTGCATCTCCTCCTCGTAGGTAGGGGGATCGTCGGGGTGGTGCCGCGCCGAGTAGGCGATCAAAGGCGGCAGCTCGTGCGCTCGCGTGTAGTCGGCCGCGAGCGCCGCGATGCAGACCGAGTCGAGGCCGCCGCTCAGCATGACGCCGTCCGGACCGAGCTCCATGCTCCGTTCGACGGACTCCATCAAACGGTCCTCGAGCTCGGCCAGGACCACCTTCGGCGCGAGGTCCTCCTCTCCCGGCTCGGGAACCGGATTCCAATGGCGAATCCGGCGCGGCTCGGCACCCCCCTCGGCCTCCAGGCGATGCCCCGGGGCCAGCCTCTCGATCCCTTCGAAGTAGGTCTCCCCCGGTGTCGGTCGCGCCAGACGCAGGTTGAGGGCCAGGTTCAGACGGTGTGGAGCGACGCGGAAGCGGCCGCAGTGTGCCAGGGCCAGGACATTGGTCGCCAGCCAGAGGCTGTCCCGCCGCGGCGACGAGCGATAGAACAGCGGATGGTGCCCGAAGGCGTCGTGACCGGCGATCAGGCGGCGCGACTCGGCGTCCCAGACGAGCGCGGCGAAGCTTCCGTCGAGTCGATCGAAGAGGCCGGCGCCCCAGCGCTCGTACGCCGAGGCCAGGAGAGCGGCCGTGCTCGGTGGCTCCCCGGCGCCGGCGAGTTCGCGCTCGAGCGCCCGGCGCTCGTAGAGGTAGCCTTCGAACAGGGCGACGCTCGCGGCTCCCCGTCCGAAGCGGTGGATCTCGCAGTCGGTCTCGCCCGATACGAGTCGCAGCCCCGCTCGCTCCCCGTCGAGATCGACCTCAGCTACCCAGGCCGGAAGCCGCACCGGCTTCCCGCGTCCGGGGGAACCGGAGCCTATGGATCGACCCTCCGGGCGGTCCCCGGACCTCGCCGCGCGCGAGGCTCCGCTACGCCCTTCGTTCCCGGCCTGCTGGTGCTCGACCCGCTCGTTCGTCATCGACTACCCTCGGCGCCCTCCGGACCGACGCCCGGCCGCCCCACCGCGACGCCGGCAGGTTATCGCAGCACGGCCGCTCCGGGTGACCCGAGTCACACGCCGAGGGGAGCCACCCCTGCTACTCTCCTGACGCTGAAGGACCCCGCACCGGTCAGCTATCATCGGCCGAGTCACCCAAAGCGTCAGGTGACGGCGGTGGAGAACGCAGATGCCTGGTATCGAGATCCGACTGCTCGGGACGTTCGAGGTCCGCCGGGGCGAGAAGAGGCTCCACGGCTTCGAATCGCAGAAAGTGCGGGCGCTGCTCGCCTATCTGGCCTGTACTGCCGATCAGGCACAGGACCGCGGCTATCTGGCGGCGCTGCTGTGGCCCGAGGCGGACTCGCGGTCGGCGCGGCAGAACCTGCGACAGGCGATCTACAACCTCCGACAGAGCCTGGGTGAGCCGGACAAGGGCAAGCCCGAGTTCGTCCTCTCCACTCATCGCACCGTCCAGCTCAACCCCGAGGCCGACATCTGGCAGGACGTCGAGGCCTTCGAGCGGGCCAGCCGGTACGGCCTGAAGAGCGCCATCGAGGTCGACATGACCCAGCTCACCGCGGCGAGCGAGCTCTACCGCGGGCATCTCCTGCCGGGCTTCTCGGTCGACGACGCGCCGGAGATCGAGGAGTGGTTGTGGGAGAAGCGCGAGCAGCTGCGCGAGCTCGCCATGCGCGGCTTGCGCGTCCTCATCGGCTCGCATCTCGAGAACGGCGACTACGCCCTCGGCATCGATCACGCGCGCAGCCTGGTCGAGCTCGATCCTCTGTCGGAGGAGGCGCATCGCACTCTCATCCACCTCTACTTTCTCGCCGGCCGCCGCAGCCAGGCCCTGATCGAGTACGAGGCCTTCGCCAAGCGTCTCGCCGACGAGCTCGACGTCAGCCCGCTCTCCGAGACCCAGGCGCTCTACGAGTCGATCCTCTCCGACAGTCTGCCGGGACCGAAGACGACCCGCCGTCCCGATCTGTCGGCGCCGTTCGTCAGCTTCGAGGGCCGCGACCAGGAGATCGAAGCCATGCTGGACGTCTGGCGCGAGGTCGTGGCGGGCGAGAGCCGGACCCTGATCGTCGACGGACCGTCCGGCGTGGGCAAGAGCCGCCTGGTCAAGACCTTCCTGCATCAGGCGACGTCCGAAGTGCGCGGCGCGGTGCTGCGCGGGCGGGCCTACGACCTGGCGCCGACGCTGGTCTACGGGCCGGTCATCGAGCTGCTGCGCAACGCCTGGCGAGTCGGGCGGGCCGAGGACCGGCATCGCTTCCACCGCATCCCGCTCGCCCGCCTGGCGCTGGTGCGCGAGCTACTGCCGGAGGTCGCGGAGCTCGACATCCTCGAGACCATCGACCCGGTCTCCCGGATCGAGGACCGCGACGAGCTGTTCGCCGCCATCGACGACTTTCTGCTCGCCACCTCCGGCGCGCCCACCGGGGGCCGACCGAATCCGCTCGTCGTCTTCGTCGACGACGCGCAGTGGGCCGATCCGGCCTCGCTGCACTATCTGCTCCATCTCGTCCGGACGCAGCGCGATCTGCCGCTCCTGCTCGTCATGACCTGCCGACCGCGGCAGGTCGGCCCGGAGCAGGTCGACCCGCTGCTCGGGATCCGCCGCCGGCGCTCGACCCGCACCCTGACCGTGGAGCCGGTCGACCAGCGCTCCATCCGACGCATGATGGACGCCCTGCTCGAGGCCGAGGACCGCAAGCCTCTCACCGACTTCCTGACCGAGCGCACCGGGGGACAGCCGCTGCTGATCACGGAGACGATCAACCACCTGTGCGATTTCGACCACCTGGTGCCGAGTCGGCCCCAGCGCTGGCGCCTGGCCGACCCGATCGATCGCATCGCCGACCAGGTTCCGGAGACGAGTGCCGAGCTGATCCAGCAGCGCGTCCGTCGACTGCCGAGCTCGACCCGCCGTCTGCTGTCGCATGCCGCGCTCATCGGCCATCGTTTCGACTTCCATCTGCTCCGCCGCGCCGGCGACGAACACGTGCTGGTGGTCGAGACGGCCATCGGCCTGATGCTCGAGCACTGGCTGGCGCGTCAGTTTCCCGACGCCTGGGCGTCGACCCACCGCGAGCGCGACATCGTGCTGTGGGCACAAGGCGCGCGGCGGGGGACCTTCGAGTTCGCCCACAAGGAGATCCGCAAATCGATCCACTCGGCGCTGCCGGAGGAGCGACGACCGCAGCTGCATCGCCGCATCGCCGAGGCGATCGAGAAGACCTCCCTCGACCGCTCGGAGGAGCTCGCCGAGGAGCTCGCCTACCACTATCTGCGTGCCGACGCCTCGGAGGAGGCGGCCACCCACCTGCGACGAGCGGCCGAACGCGCCGCCCGGCTCGGCGCCGATCAGAGCGCCCACAGCTACTGCGCCGACGGCCTCGAGATCGCCGTGCGGCTGGAAGCGGCGGCGAGGTCGAAGGCCGAGCGCGAGCGCTGGCGCGCTACCCGTCGCTGTCGATCACTCTGGCCTGAGAGCCGGTTCCGGGCGCCCCGCCGAGATCCGACGCCTCACCACGCGACGCTTGACGACCCGACACCTCACGACCCGGCGCCGAAGTAGCGCGCCTCGGGGTGGTGGACGACCAGCGCAGAGACCGAGGCCTCGGGCTCCATCATGTCGCCCTCGGTGAGCTCGACGCCGATCTCCGCCGGCTCGAGCAGGTCGAACAGCAGCCGCTGGCCGCCGAGGTCCGGGCAGGCCGGGTAGCCGAAGCTGTAGCGCTTGCCGCGATAGCGCGCCGCGAAGAGATCGCGCCGCTCGAGCTCCGCCGGATCGGGGAAACCCCACAGCTCGCGCAGCCTCCGGTGCAGCCATTCCGCCGCCGCCTCGGCGGTCTCCAGAGCGAGGGCCGCCAGAGTGTGGCTGCGCAGGTACTCTCCCTGCTCCTTCCAGACCCGCACGCGCTCTTCGACGCCGCCGACGCCGGTGACGAACAGCGCCAGGTGGTCGCCCTCGAGCACGTAGTCGGCCAGGCAGAGCCCGTCGCGGCCGCGTTGGCGCGAAACTCCACCCCGCGCTCCATCAGCTCGACGCACAGCGCCGCGGCTTCCTGGTGGTTCGCGATCGCTTCGTCGGTCCGGTCGGCGCGCTGGTGAATGAAGCCGGTCTCGTTCAAGACCTGGGCGCGCAGTTGGAGGACCTCATCGTTCTGATCCTCGGCCATGTCGAGGATCGCCGTCGCTTCGTTGAGCGCCGAGTTCGCGGTGTTGAAATCTCCCTGTCGCAGCGCCTGGCTTCCCTGCTGGATCAGGCTGCGGCCGACTTCGAGTTGCTTTTGTTGCCAGGCTTCCATGTCACTCCATCGGTCAATTGCGTACTTGCGGCTTCACCCACAGGCGATACTCGACGTTGCCGAACCGAATCAAGTCCCCATGGCTCAACACGCGCGGTTTCGTCACCCGCACGCCGTTGACGAAGGTGCCGTTCGTGCTCGCCG
>JAWVZD010000211.1:0-4980 GCA_033722395.1 Thermoanaerobaculia bacterium
GCCGAGGCGGTGCGCTACCTCAAGACCTACAAGTCCCTCACCGGCGACTGATCTCCGGCCGGCAGCGCCGCGATCCGACCGTGGGACGCGCCGGAAGGATAGGCTAGGATCGCGTTTCGCGCGGCGACGACGCAGCGAGGGATAGCCAGGCAGATGGACGGTCAGCGATTTCGACAGGCGACGGCGGGGGGTTTCGGCTTGAGCGGTCCGGTGCCGCGGGACGTCGTGGTGCTGCTGGCGGTGGTGCTGGCGACCTTCTCGTTGCGCTTCTTCGAGGCCACGCAGCCGCTCCACGCTCTCTTGGGGCTGTCCTCCGACAGCTGGCGCAGCGGCTTCCTGTGGCAACTCGGTACCTATCTGTTCACCGGTGTCGGCACCCCCGGTATCTGGTTCCTGATCGAGCTGCTGATCCTCTTTCTCTTCGTCCGCACGGTTTTCTACCAATTGGGTCGGCGCGGTTTCTGGCGCTGGCTGATCCTGATCGGTGTGACCTGCGGCCTGGTCGCCGTGTTGGTCGACGTCGTCGCCTCGGCGCTCGTCGGTTCGGTTCCGAACGCCTTCCTCCTCATGCAGGGGCAGCACATGCTGCTCGTCCTGACCATCGCGGCCTTCGCGACGATGAACCGCGACGCCACCATCCTGCTCTTTTTCGTTCTACCCGTGCAGGCGAAGTGGTTCCTACTGCTCGAGCTCCTGTTCGCTTTCATGGGGTTTCTGTCGACCCACGACCTGGCGGGATTCGTCGGCCTCTGCTCCGCCGTCGGCCTGACGTTCGTCTACCTCGGCGGTGGCTTCGGAGGTGGTGGTTGGCGGCAGCTGTGGCTCCGTCTGCAAGAGCGTTGGCTGCGGCGTCGGCTGAAGCGGATGCGCCGCCGCCGCGGGCTGCGGTTGGTCGATGAGGAAGAGCCCTCTCGACCCGACGACTGGGTCCACTGACCGCATCGACGATCGCTCGGCGGCGCTCCGAAGGCGGGAATAAAGCGGACCTCCGGCGCCTTGTAAGGGGTGTGTACGACGCCCCAGGGCGTCATCATCCGATCCGTTCCGAGACGAGCCAGGGAGAAGAGACATACGAGATATGAGTGAGACCTTGTCGCTGCCGATCCTTCCGCTGCGGGAGACGGTCGTCTTCCCGGGTGTGGTGTCGCCGATCCGAGCCGGACGCTCGTCCACGATGAAGGCGATCCGGGCCGCGGTCGACAACGGGGATCGCCGCGTCTTCGCCGTGCTACAGAAGGGTACCGACGAAGAGGTCGCGGCGGAGGATCTGCACACCATCGGAACGATCGCCCGCATCGATCAGGTGCAGAAGGTCGGCCCGAGCCTGCAGTTGCTGCTCAACGGGCAGCGGCGCGGGGTCGTGGTGCGCATCCAGGAGGAGGAGGACTACCTCGAGGCGGCGGTGCGGGAAGCGACCGAGATCCTCCCGTCGGACGACGAGGATCCCTCCTACCAGGCGTTGCAGAAGGAGCTGCGCGAGCGTGCCACCGAGCTGGCCGAGAAGGCCGGCCTGCCCGAGGAGATCATCAAGCAGGTACTCGAATCGGTGGACGATCCGTCCAGTCTGTCGGATCTGGTCACCAGCTATCTCGAGCTCAGCGCCGAGGAGAAGCAGCTGCTGCTCGAGACCCTGTCGGTGGAGGACCGACTGCGGCAGGCGCTGCTCCATGTGCAGCGGCAGCTCAACGTCGCCGAGGCCCAGGCCGACATCCAATCGAAGGTGCAGCAGGAGCTCGGTGACCGGCAGCGCGAGATGCTGCTGCGTGAGCAGCTCAAGGCGATCCAGGACGAGTTGGGCGAGGGAGACGAGGCGGGCGATCTCGAAGAGCTGCGCGAGCGATTGGCGGCTCTCGAGGTCTCCGAAGATGTGCGCAAGGAGATCGACCGTGATCTGTCGCGCCTCGGTCGGATGAACCGTGAATCGATGGAGTACCAGGTCATCCGGACCTATCTCGAGACGGTGGTCGAGCTGCCGTGGAACGAACGGACCGAGGATGACCTCGATCTCGACGAGGCGGCGACGATCCTCGACGAGGATCATTTCGGGCTGGACGACGTCAAGGAGCGCGTGCTGGAGTTCCTCGCCGTGCGCAAGCTGCGGACGGCCCGCGAGGTGGAAGCGGACGAAGCCGAGCGGGACGAATCGGCCGCTGCAGCCGGGCCGGAGGACGAGAGCACGTCGAAGGCTCCGATCCTGCTCTTCACGGGCCCACCCGGCGTCGGCAAGACGTCGATCGCGCGCTCGATCGCTCGTGCCATGAGTCGCGAGTACGTACGCATCTCCCTCGGCGGGGCGCGTGACGAGGCGGACATCCGCGGCCATCGGCGGACCTACGTCGGTGCGATGCCGGGGCGAGTCATCCAGGGGATGCGCCAGGCGGGCTCGAAGAATCCCGTCTTCCTGCTCGACGAGGTCGACAAGCTCGGCGTCTCCTTCCAGGGAGACCCGGCCAGCGCCTTGCTCGAGGTGCTCGATCCGGAGCAGAACGACACCTTCGTCGATCACTACCTCGGCGTACCGTTCGATCTCTCCGAGGTACTGTTCATCGCCACCGCCAACTTCCCGCAGAACATCCCCGCGCCGCTGATGGATCGTATGGAGGTGGTCGATTTCTCCAGTTACACGGAGCTCGAGAAGCTGGAGATCGCCAAGCGCTATCTGGTGCCGCGGCAGATCCGCGCCAACGCCCTCGACGAGGAGAGCCTGACGATCGAGGACTCGGCTGTGAGTCGGGTGATCAGCAGCTATACGCGCGAGGCCGGCGTGCGGCAGCTCGAGCGCCAGATCGGCAAGCTCTGCCGCAAGGTGGCGCACCGCGTCGCCGCCGGCGAGGTCGAGCGCGTGGTGCTCGCGGAGAGCGACGTCGCCGACCTCTTGGGTCGTCCGAAGATCCACCCGGAGACCGCGGCGCGCGAGCAGCAGGTCGGTGTCGCCACTGGGATGTACTACACACCGGTCGGCGGCGACATCATGTTCGTCGAGGCGACCACCATGCGCGGCAAGGGCGAGCTCGTGCTGACCGGTCATCTGGGCGACGTGATGAAGGAGTCGGGCCGCGCCGCCTGGAGCTATGCGCGCTCGCACGCCGCCCTGCTGGGCATCGACGAGGAGAGGTTCGATCGCGACCTGCACATCCACGTTCCGGCCGGTGCGATCCCCAAGGACGGTCCGTCGGCCGGCGTGACCATGGGTACCGCAGTGGTGTCGACCCTGGCCGGGAAGCCGGTACAGCACGACATCGCGATGACCGGCGAGGTGACCCTGTCCGGTCGGGTCCTGCCGATCGGCGGGGTCAAGGAGAAGGTGCTCGGCGCGGTCCGTGCGGGAATCACCCGCATCATCCTGCCGAAGGAGAACGAGGCCGACCTCGAGGACCTGCCCGACGACGTGCGCCAGGGTCTGGAGGTCCATCCGGTGGAGGATCTGTCGGAGGTCCTGGCGCTGGCCATCGAGGGTCTTCCGGCGCCGCTGCCACAGGCCGCCGAAGGCGTGCAGGATCAGGCGAGCCGGGCCCCCCACTGAGCGGCGGGCGCCAAGGCCGTGCCGTGCGGCGCCGTTCGTTTCTAGATACCGCGAGTTAATCGAGTAGGCGCGTCACGAAGTAGCCGGCAGCGGTCAACCCAGCCAGTCCGAGGACGGTCAGCAGGGTACAGCCGATCGCCGCCCAGACGACGCTGCGCAGCGGTCGACGCCGGGGCGGCGGACCGGGCCGTTCTCGCTCGGTGCTCATTCGAGATCGGCTCCTGCCTGGCCTCGCCTCGAGCGGTGCAGGGCAATCGCCGTGAGGTGATTGACGCCGAGCGTGCCGGCATGGAAGCCCGCGGCGGTCCGGTGACCGCTGCCGTGGAGCACGAGAGCCACGACGACGCCGGCCATCAGTCCGCCCAGGATATCCGGATCGCGGAACGACTCGCGTGCGGGGCTCGTCGGGCAACTGGGTCGTTCAGAGCCCCGCCGTCCCGTCGCCGCCCGTCAGGGCTCGGCTCGCACCTTGCGGAAGGCCGCTTCGAGGGCGTTGAAGCCGCCCTCGTCCGAGCCCTCGGAGCGCTTGTACGCCTCGACGTCCGCCTGCGAGCCACCGGTGCGAGCGCCCTTGGGTGCCAGCGAGATGCGGCGTCGCCGCGGATCGATGGAGACGATCTGCACGTCGACCTGGCGGCCGGGCGGGAACGCCCTCACCGGCGAGGTGTCCCGCGGCAGCGACATCTGCGAGGTCGGCAGCAGGCCGGTGAGCCCGGGTTCGATCTCGATCAGGGCTCCGAAGCGCTCGGTCTTCTCGACCACGCCGGTCACCTCGGTGCCTTCCGCCAGTCGCTCCTTGACGTTGCTCCAGGGATCGGGTTCGAGCGCCTTGCGCGACAGCGAGATGCGGCGGCCGCCGCGCTCGATCTTGAGGATCTTGACCTCGATGTCGTCCCCTTCGGAGACGACGTCCGAGGGGTGCTCGACGTGGCGCCGGCTGAGCTCGGAGATGTGTACCAGCCCCTGCACGCCGCCGAGCTCTACGAAGGCCCCGAAGTCGGTGATCGAAACCACCGTGCCACGCACGACGGCGCCGACCTCGAGCTTGGCGGGGGAGCGCTCGGTCGCCTCGTCCTGCCCCTCGACGTCCTCTCCGCCGAGGGCGGCGGCCCTGGAAAGCACCACCCGACTCCCTCCGCGGCGCACTTCGAGCACCTTGAACTCGTAGGTCTCGTCGACGTAGCCCTTCGGCTCGCGGGGCTGGCCGAGCTCCATCTCCGAGCGCGGACAGAAGGCGGTCGTGCCATCGACCACGACATGGAAGCCTCCCTTGTTCCAGCCGATCACCTTGCCTTCGACGGTCGCGCCGGTGTCGAAGGCGCGCGTCACCGTCGAGGTCTCGTCGACGGCGGCTTCGTCCCGCGCTTCGGTCGACTCGGTGGAGTCAGTGTCCCGTTCCGGAGATGTGTCGCTACGCTCGGTCATGTTCGGTTCCGTTCAGGAGGTGCGGCGACGCC
>JAWVZD010000212.1:0-4978 GCA_033722395.1 Thermoanaerobaculia bacterium
GGCCAGGCGCTCCGGGTCTCCGGCCAGATCGGCCGGCAGCAGCTTGAGGGCCACCTCGCGGTCGAGCCGAGTATCGCGGGCGCGATAGACCTCACCCATGCCGCCGCGACCGAGGTGGCCGGTGATCTCGTAGTGGGAGACGGTCTGACCGATCATCGTTTCGTCACCATTCTCCAACAAAGAGGGGGAGCCGACCAACCGCGACGGGCCAGCGACGAAGGTGACGAGCGTGCCCGAGAAGCAGTGTTGGTAGGAAAGGCGGCGCTGCCGGACCGATTTCGGGCCGGGGAAACTCGTTTCCGGGAGTGATCGTATCTATTGCAGGACGACGGGACCCTGACGCAGAGTGAGTCCGGTCGACGGCTTTGCCCTCCGGGTGGGCGGAGGCACTATGACGACACTGGTCAATTTTCTCGCCGCCACCCTCACCGGGCTGCTGCTCGTCGGTGGCCTGACGGTGTTGTTGGTGGTGGTTCTCGGATGGAGCCGGGAGCCAGAGGCCGGTGGCTCCGATCCGCATCGGCAGGCCAGCCGGAGTCGCTAGGGAGGGCCGTCAGAAGCCGAGCCGCCCGTCTCCCTGGACGATCTCCAACAGGTCGATGTAGTCGATCTTCCACTCGCCCTCCCGCTCCACCCAGTTCGCCTGCACCCGATAACGCTCGGTGGAATCACCGAGCGGTCCGCCCGATCGGAAGAGGAAGGTCGCGACCATCGTGGCGCGCGAGTGAGCGCCGGCGATGTCGAGCGACTCGACGGCGATGTCGACCGCGATGCGCTCGGAGGTCGAGCGATAGCGGTGCACGAAGCGCATCAGATCCTGCCGCTCGCGCGTAGTGAAGCCGGCTTCGGCGGCTCGAATCTCGAACGGCTCGGCGAAGACCCCGGTGACGGCGCGGGCCGCCGCCACCGCCTCGAGGGCGCCTTCGGGAGCCGATTTCTCCACCGCGTCGGCGAGCTCCTCCAGCCGGGCCTCGATGCGCCGCCGATCGGAGCTCCACCCTGTCCACAGCGCGGGGAGCGCCACGAGCAGCGCGAGGGCGACGGCGAGTCGGCGGGGCGTCATCGGAAGAGCCTACCGGATGGTCAACTGATAGCCTGCCACCGATGTCGAAGTGGAGCCTCCTGGTAGCCGTCCTCTCGGCTGGAGCCGTCGCGCTGTACGCCCCCCCCGCCGCCGCCTGGGGGCCCGACGGGCACCGCATCATCGGTGAGATTGCCTCGCACTACCTCACACCGCGAACCGAGCGCGAGGTCGAGCGCCTGCTCGAGCCGGGGCGTTTCGACGACCTGGCGGAGGTCGGCAACTGGGCGGATGCCTACGCCCGGCTCTACGACGCCTACGACTGGGCGACGAAGCTCCACTACGTCAACGTCGACCCGGCAGCGACGAGCTTCGATGCGGCGCGCGACTGTCCGCGCGGCGAGTGCGTCGTCGGCGCTGTCGAGCGCTTCGCTCGGCGCCTGGCCGAGCCGGGCGTGCCGCTCTGGGAGCAGCGCGAGGCCTTCCGCTTCCTGGTCCACTTCGTCGAGGACCTCCATCAGCCGCTCCACGTCGTCCATCCCGACGGGCAGGGCGGCGGCAGGACCGCGGTGATCTTCCGGGGCGAGGAGATCGACCTGCACCAGCTGTGGGACTCGGGTCTCCTCGAGCGCCGCCTGGAGGAGCTCGAGACGACGCGGGGTGTGGCGGCGTGGCGCCGGCTGGCCTACGAGTTGCGCCTCGGCATCGAGAGCGCCGAGCGCGTCGCCTGGGCGGCCGAGGCCGACCCGGCGAGCTGGGCGAACGAAGGGGTCGCGCCGGCGCGGGCGCTCACCTTCGACGTAGCCTCCGGGCAGGAGATCGACCGCGCCTACTACGAGGCCGCCATTCCGGTGATCGAACGGCGCCTCCAGATGGCGGCGGTGCGGTTGGCGGCGACGCTGAACCGCGTGCTGGACGGCAGCTGAGGTCTGCGGTGGCGTGGATCCGGATGATCGACGAGGAGGAGGCCGAAGGCGAGCTGGCCGAGCTCTACCGGCGCTACCGTGATCCGGCCGGCGGGGTCGACAACGTGCTCAAGATCCACTCCCTCAACCCGGGCTCGATGAAGGCCCATTTCGAGCTCTACCGGCTGTTGATGCGGGGTCCGTCCGATCTGTCGCGCCGCCAGCGCGAGATGATCGCGGTGGTGGTGTCGGCGATCAATCAGTGCCACTACTGACTGGTCCATCACGGAGCGGGGCTCCTGGAACTGACGCGGGACGAGGCGCTGGTCGAGGCGCTGGAACGGGACTACCGGGAGGCGGCGCTCGAGCCGGCGGATCGGGCGATGCTCGACTACGTCGCCAAGCTGACCCGCGAGCCCGCCGCCATGGAGCGCTCGGATGTCGAGCGCCTGCGCCGGGCCGGCTTCGGGGACGCGGCGATCCTCGACATCAACCAGGTGGCCTCCTACTACGCGTTCGTCAACCGCCTGGCCGACGGCCTCGGCATCGAGATCGAGCCGTGGAAGGAGAGCGGGTGAGACTCAGCTCGGCGGACTCGCGGCTCCCGGGCCTCCGTAGCCGGTGAGCTCGACGTACCCCCGGCCGTCGACCTCGACGCCGGCGCTCGTGCCATCGACCGTCACCGCACCCTCCCAGTAGAGCACCGAGCCGGTGTGCTCCTGCGCCGCCAGCCGCGGCTCGACGACGAGGTCGACCTCGGCTGCGGGGATCGCCAGGCGCCAGCCGGCGGGATAGACGGCGCCGCTCTGCGGGCTCTCCCAGCGGGCGGTCTCGCGCAGAGTGAACTCGGAGGCACCGACGACCTCGTAGTCGCCGTCCGGCTCGACCAGGACGCCGGCGCTGTGCGGATCGGTGCCGCCGTCGTCGCGCCGCAGCCGGTAGACCATCAGATCCCGTCCGTCGGAGAGCTGCAGGGCGAACCAGTCCCAGCCGACGACGCCCGGCTCGAGCGCGCTGGTGCTCCATTCGCGATCGAGCCAGCTCGTCCCCTCGACCCTCCACCGGCGCTCGCCGACGCGCACCGTGCCGGTAGTCCCGAGGCGGGTGAAGGAGTAGTAGTAGGAGGCGTTTCCCGGGCTCGCCCCCTTGCGGCTCAGACCGCCGTCGCCCTGCAGCACCAGGGGCTTCTCGGGGACGAGCTCGAGCTCGAGACCGACCTCGCCGTCGGCCGCGACCAGCAGGAGCGGGAAGATGCCGTCGTCCGGTGCCGCCGCTTCGAGGAGCGACCAGTCCTCGATCCAGACGCGGAACGGCTTTGCCTGCGCCCCCGCCAGCCCGGCCGCTCCACGCGAGAAGCGCTCGAAGGCCAGGAACTCTTCCGCCTCGATATCGGTCAGGGCGAGGTGCCCCATGTAGAGCGCGTCGGTTCGCCAGTCGGAGGCCTCCTGCCGCGGCTCGTCGCCGGGTGGCTCGAGCGCCGAGCGGAAGACGGTCAGCTGGTAGCCGAAGTCGCGCCCGGCGGAGGATCCCGCGGAGGGTGCGACGGCGGTGAGATTGCCGGTGACGTACCACCATTCGGTGCGGAAGGCGGGGTGGGGACCGTGATCGTCGGGGAAGACGAAGCGCCGCGGCTCGTCGGCGCGCGCGAATCCCTCCATCTCCCCCGGGCTCATGGCGACCGACAGGGGCAGCCGCTCGGGCCGCCGCTCGGTTTCCGTCGGGGGCCGGCAGGCGGCCGACGAGAGGGCGACGACGGCCCAGGCGAGGAGGGTGGCGACGGCGGCGGATCGATGACCCCGGAGGCGGCTCATTCCGTGCGCAGCGCTTCGGCGGGCGAGGTGGCCGCCATGCGCGCCGACGGCAGCACGCCGGCCAGGATCGCGGTCGCCACCGCCAGCAGGAGGGCCTGCGCCAGGATGCCGGGCTCGACCTCGAGCGGGATCGTCCAGCCGAAGGAGCGCTGGTTGATCACCAGGGTGGTCATCGCCGCCATGGCGAGACCGACCGGCAGGGCGAGGAGACCGGCGACCAGGCCCATCAGCCCGGTCTGGGTGGTGACCAGCAGCCAGAGCTGCCGCCTGGTCATACCGGAGGCGCGCAGCAGGCCGAGCTCGGCGGTGCGCTCGAGCTGATGGGCCATGAGCGCCCCCAGGATGCCGATCAGGGCGACGACCGTGGTCAGGGTGCGGAGCACGGCGGTGATGCGGAAGGTGCGATCGAAGACCACCAGCGACTGCTCGCGCAGCGCCGCCTGGGTGCGGACCTCGAGAGCGGAGCCCGATGGCAGAAGCGCCCGGATCCTCTCGGCCGCGAGGTCGAGATCTCGGCCCGGCGCGACGAACGCCGACGCCGCCGTGATGCCGTCGTCGCGCCACAGCTCCCGGTAGCGCCACAGGTCGACGAGGGCGTAGCCTCGATCGGTGGAGTAGTCGTAGAAGACGCCGCCGACCCGGTGGGAAGCCGGGCCGCTGGGGGTGTCGAGGACGAGCTCGTCCCCCACCGCGAGACCGGTGCGGAAGGCCAGCGGCTCGGAGATCAAGACCGCCGTGCCTTCGCGGTAACCGACCCACGCCCGGGAGGCGTCGCCGCGCGCCAGCGCGAAGGCGCCGTAGCTCCTTTCGTCCATGTCGAGAGCCACCAGGGCGATCTCGCCGACCGACGAGTCGACCTCGGCGCGCCTGAGGGTGTTGACGCGCGTGATCCCGGGCAGGTCGGCGATCGACTCGAGCAGACCGGGCTCGATCGGGCTCGCCGGCGCCGGGCCGGAGCCCGCCGTCGGGTCGGTGAGGTAGAGATCGGCGGGCAACGAGGAGCGCAACCATCTCTCGACCGTGCCGCGGAAGCTCTGGATCATCAGACCGATACCGATGGTCACCGCGAGCGCCAGCATCAGCGCGGCGACCGCCACGCCGGTGCGGCTCAGGTTGCCCGCCAGGCCGCGCGCCGCCAGCCGACCGAAGAGTCCCAGGGGTGCTGCCAGAACGGGCGTCGCGGCGCGGCTGGCCAGCCGGACGGCTGCCGGGGTCGCCAGCGCGCAGCCCAACAGGATCCC
>JAWVZD010000213.1:0-4973 GCA_033722395.1 Thermoanaerobaculia bacterium
CCAGAACCTCTTCGCCACCGATGCCATCGAGGCCTATCTCCGGGACATCATCGTCTCGCGCCTGACCGACCTCCTCGGCGAGGAGCTCGACACCATCTTGGAGCTCCCAGGGCTCTACGAGGAGCTCGCCGGCAAGCTCGGCGAGCGCGTCGCGGCCGATTTCGAGCGCTACGGTCTCGAGCTCGAAGACCTCTACGTCGGCGCCGTCACCCCGCCGCCGGACGTCCAGGAGGTGATCGACGAGAAGTCCGGCATGTCGGTGATCGGCTCCGACATGCAGAGCTACCTGCAGTTCAAGGCGGCGCGCGCCATGGGCTCGGCGGCCGAGGGCGGCGGCGTGGCCGGCGATGCGGTGGGTGCCGGCGTCGGGATCGGCGTCGGCGCCGGCATCGGTGCCTCGCTGCCGCGCCTGATGGAGCAGGCGGCCGGAGCCGCCGGCGACGAGACGGAGCGCCGTGCGGCCGGTGGATCGGCGGCCGAGGCGGACCGCCCGGCGGGTGCGTCGGAGCCCCTGTCGTGCGGCGAGTGCGGACGCGAGCTGCTTCCCGGGGCGCGCTTCTGCGCCTACTGCGGCCAGCCGATCCCGTAGGCCGATCCCCCCGGCGGCTCGTCTCGCACCTCCGCCGGTCACTCTTCGTTGCCGCTTGCTCGCCGCGCCGCGCCGGCCGTAGACTCGCCGCCGATGGCCGATCCCTCGCCGAACCGCCGGTCCGAGGCGGCGCCGCGGCTGCTGCGCTACGCCTACATGAAGCTGACGCGCGACTTCGACGCGCGCTTCGAGTCGCTACTGCTCACCGGCCGGGTCGCCAAGTGGTACAGCGAGATCGGCAACGAGGCGACGACCGTCGCGGCCGGTCTCTTGCTCGAGCCGGGCGACGTCCTCTGCTCGCTCCACCGCGACCTCGGAGCGATCCTCGCGACCTATCTCGATCCGCGCCGGACGTTCCCGTTTCTCGAGGGCGGTGACGAGAGGCGGGAGGCCGACCGCCGTCCCGATCCGGAGGAGCTCCTCTACCGCCTCGCCTGTCAGCTCCTGGGCCGGCACGACGGCTTCTCGAAGGGCGTCGAGCGCTCGTTCCACTACGGCTACCTCGATCCGGAGCGCGACATCCGCCACGTCGGGATGATCAGCCATATCGGTGCGATGATCCCGGTGGCCGCGGGCGCGGCCTTTACCCACCTGCGCGAGGTCACCGACCGCATCGCCCTGAACTTCATCGGTGACGGCGGTACCTCGACCGGCGACTTCCACGAGGGCCTCAACATGGCGTCGGTCTGGAAGCTGCCGCTGGTGCTGGTGATCGAGAACAACCGCTACGCCTTCTCGACGCCGACGAATCTCCAGTACGCGGCCCGCAACCTGAGCGATCGAGCCGTCGGCTACGGCATCGCGGGCGAGACGGTGGACGGCAACGACCCGGACGCCATGTCGGCAGCCCTCGAGCGCGCCGTGGCGCGAGCCCGCAGTGGCGAAGGCCCGACCCTGATCGAGGCCCTCCTGGGCCGCATGCGTGGCCACAGCGAGGGAGACGACTCGCTCAAGGTCGTACCCGAGGACGACCTCGCGGCGTACAAGGCCGCCGATCCGGTGCCGGCCTACGCCCGCCGCCTGACCGACGAGGGCCTCCTCGACAGCGATCTCTACGCCGCCTTGGACGACCGCATCGGCGAGCTGGTGGAGACGGCGATCTCGCGCGCTCTGGAGGCCGAAACACCCCGCCCCGAGACCGCCCGCCGCCCCGCCCTCGCCCCGCAGCAGCCGGTCGAAGAGCCGGCGCGCGACGGCGAGGGTGACGAGATCACCTACGTCGCGGCGATCCATCAGGCGCTGATGGAGGAGATGGAGCGCGACGATCGGCTGGTCCTGATGGGCCAGGACATCGGCGCCTTCGAGGGCGCCTTCCGGGCGACCCGGGGGATGTTCGAGCGTTGGCCGGAGCGCGTGCTCGACACCCCGATCGCAGAGAGCGGCACCATCGGGATCGCGGCGGGTGCGGCCCTCCTGGGCCATCCGGTGGTGGTCGAGATGCAGTTCGCCGACTTCGTGAGCTGCGGCTTCAACCAGTTGGTGAACGTCGTCGCCAAGCTCTTCTACCGCTGGGAGGTGCCGTGCCCGATCGTCGTGCGGTTGCCCTCCGGCGGTGGCGTCGGGGCCGGGCCGTTCCATTCGCAGAACCCAGAGGGCTGGTTCGCCCACGTAGCCGGCCTCGAGGTCGTCTGCCCGGCGACCGCGATCGACGCCAAGGGTTTGCTCAAGGCCGCCATCCGCAGCCCCAACCCGGTCGTCTTCTGCGAGCACAAGTACCTCTATCGGCGGGTCAAGGAGCGGATGCCGGCGGGCGACCTGGTCGTACCGATCGGCAAGGCCCGCGTCGCGCGTCAGGGCACCGACGTCAGCCTGATCACCTACGGCTCGGGTGTCCTGACCTGCCTCGAGGCCGCCGACCGGCTCGCCGAGCGCGACGTTCTCGCCGAGGTGGTCGATCTCAGGACCCTCGTCCCCTTCGACCAGGAGACCGTCCTCGCCTCCGTGCGCCGCACCTCCCGTGCCGTCGTCGTCCACGAAGCGCAGCTGACCGGTGGCTTCGGCGGCGAGGTGGCGGCGCGGATCGCCGAGCACGCCTTCGATTGGTTGGACGCCCCAGTGGGGCGCCTCGCCTACCCAGACCGGCCGGTGCCGTACGTCAAGGCGCTGGAACGGGAGCTGTTGCCGGATGTCGACGAAGTGGTTCAGGCTGTAGTCGAGCTGGTCGAGCGGTAGAGGTATCGCGCGGGACCTTTCTGGAGTTGTCCCCCATGCGGACAGGACTCAGATCCAGAATCCAACTCCTCGCGGTCTTTTCCGTCGCCGCCACGGTCCTCGGTTGTGTTTCGACGTCCATCGCGCCAAGAGTTCTGCACCCCGAGAAGTGTGCGGTCGATTGCAGATTCCCCGGAACTTGGAAGAGCGGCCGCCGCAGTCAAGCCGGACCGGCCTCCATGAAGTTCGTCTTCGACTGTAACTGTAGCTATGAGTCGCGGGTTCGCGTCGCCCTCACCAGCATTCGTGAGAAGGGTTCTTATTGGGTGGAGGACGAGCACCTCCACTTCTCACGCGCCACCGGTGTCATCACCTCGTGGCCGTTCCGATTCGAGGGCGATCAGTTACTCTTGAGGGAGGGGGGCGATGCATGGTACGTCTACGACCGTACCGAGGAGGCCCAGTGTCCGGCCGACTCCGAACAGTAGCGGCGCGTCGCCCCCGAGCTCTGATCGATCTCGGGAGCTCCGGACTCGATCGCGGATGGCGGTATCCTATGGCTGGAATCCGTAACTCTTCGGGTAGGTGAGGCATGAGCGAGTCCACCACCGACAGCGTGACGAACTACCCGGCTCTGGCGCCGTCCCTTTGTGTGCAGGATGCACCGGCGGCGATTCGCTGGTATCGAAGTGTGTTCGGTGCCGAGGAGCTTCTGCGCCTGACCGCGCCGGACGGCTCGATCGTCCACGCCGAGCTTCGCATCGAGCGCTGCCTGGTGATGCTGGGTGAGGAAGCACCCGGCCAAGGTGACGAGGCCCCGCCGTCGCTCGGCGGTACGCCGGTGCGGCTCCATCTCTACGTCGACGACGTCGACAGGGTAGTGCGTCGCGCGGTATCGGAGGGTGCGGAGATTCTCATCCGCGTCGCAGACCAGTTCTACGGCGACCGCGCGGGCCGTTTCCGGGATCCGTACGGCCACGTCTGGATCGTCGCCACCCGCGTCGAGACGGTTGCCACGGAGGAGATGCAGCGCCGCCTCGAGCGACTCGCCGAGAGCTGATCTCCACCGCCGATGATCGTCTTCGACATGGACGGCGTGCTCTGCCGCTACCGTATCGAGCGCCGGCTCGAGCGCCTGGCGGAGTGGTCGGGACGGAGTCCGGCGGAGATTCGGCAGGCGATCTGGGGCTCGGGCTTCGAGGCCGAGGCGGATCGGGGACTGCTGTCGGCGGAGGAGTACCTGAGAGGTTTCGGGGAGCGTCTCGGCTATCCGCTCTCGGCCTCCGAATGGGTCGAAGCGCGGCGCTTCGCGATGGAGCCCGACCCCGAGATGCTGGAGCTGGCGCGAGGCCTCGCCGGCGACGGACCGGTCGGCATGTTCACCAACAATCCGCTGCTCCTCGAGCGACAGCTGGCCGAGATCTTCCCCGCCGTGGTCGAGATCTTCGGCCGGCGGGCGATCGTGTCGGCGTCGCTGGGCCGTGCCAAGCCGGATCCGGAGGCCTATCGACGCTTGGCGGTCCGGCTCGACTGCTCGCCCACCGAGATCCTCTACTTCGACGACCGGGCCGATTTCGTGACTGGCGCCCGGCGGGCCGGTCTCGACGCGTACCAGGTGCGTTCTGCAGCGGATGTGCGTGCAGTGCTCGACCGCGACGCGCACCGAGCGGCGCGCGGGTGAGGCTCAGCGGAGCGTCGCTTCGGACTCGGAGCGGCCGAACAAGAAGCTGTTGCCGCGCAGCCAGACGGCGGTCTCGAGCGAGGCGAGGGTGTCGCGCAGGCGGGCCGTGCGCGGCTCGTCGGTTTCCCAGCCGCGGTGAGCGAACATCTCGAGCCACTCGTCGTGCGGCCGGCAGTTGATGTGGCCGCGACCCGGCTGGCCCGGCGGGGCGGCGGTGAAGTAGATCCAACGGCGGGCGATGCGCGCCACGATATCGACCAATTCGGCGCTCCGAGGCGGCGGGATGTGCTCTGCGACCTCGACGCAGCAAGCGAGGTCCCAGCGTCCCGCGAGATCGGCGAAGTCGCCGATGAGAACCGCGTGCCGGATCTCCGGTGACAGCACTTCGACGACCTCGGGCGAGAGCTCGACCCCGGTGACCTCCTTGCCGGCGGCGGCGAACTCCTCGAGCAGGAAGGCGTTGGCGCAGCCGACATCGACGGCGCTCGAGAACGGCACCAGATCGAGCAGGGCGCGGGCGACGAGCCGGTAGTCGGAGCGCATCGACTCGCG
>JAWVZD010000214.1:0-4962 GCA_033722395.1 Thermoanaerobaculia bacterium
CTGCCGTGCTCTACATGTGGTGGTCGGGGGGCGACCGGGCGGTGGCTCTTTCCGAGCAGGACTACCTGCTAGTGGCCGACTTCGTCAACACGACCGGCGATCCGGTGTTCGACGACACTTTGAGGCAGGCCCTGACCGTCAAACTGCAGGAGTCGCCGTATCTGAACGTCGTCGCCGACGCCAAGATCCGCGAGACCCTGGAGTTCATGGAGCTCCCTGCGGACGAGCGGATCACCCGCCGGATCGGACAGGAGATCTGTCAGCGCCAGGGGGTCAAGGCGATGATGGCGGGAGAGATCGCGGCTCTGGGCTCGAACTACGTGGTGACGCTCGCGGCCGTCGACTGTCAGAGCGGCGAGACGCTGGCCAGTCGTCAAGTCGAGGCGGGAGCGAAGGAGGAGGTCCTGGGCGCGCTCGGCGAGGCCGCCACGGCGATGCGCCGCGACCTCGGCGAGTCTCTCGCCTCGATCGAGCGCTACGACGCCCCGATCGAGCAGGCGACGACTTCGTCGTTGCCGGCGCTGAAAGCTATGAGCCTGGCGGCGGAGGAGCGAGCGCGCCGCGGCGATCTCGCGGCCATCCCCTTCTACGAGCGCGCCATCGAGCTCGATCCGAGCTTCGCGATGGCCCACGCCCGGCTCGGCACCATCTACGGCAACATGGGAGAAGCGGCGAAGTCGGAGGAGCATCTCTCTCGCGCCTTCGAGCTGCGCGACCGGGTGAGCGAACTCGAGCGGCTCTACATCACCACCAACTACTACAACAACGTCACGCGCGAAGGCGAGAAGTCGCTCGAGACCTACGCCCTGTGGAAGAGGACCTATCCGAGGGATTGGACGCCCTACAACAACGCCGCGGTGCAACTGGCGAGCTTCGGTCGCTTCGAGGAGTCGCTCGACAACGCTCTCGAGGCGGTGCGGTTGAATCCGGCTCACATCTTCCCCCATACCAACGCCAGTTGGGCCTACTGGAACCTCGGTCGGCCCGAGGAGACGGGGGCGATCGCTCAACAAGCGCTCGACAGGGATTTGGAGGATTCCTTCGTCCATCTACAGCTCGCCCTGGTGGCGCATACCAATGGCGACGCGGAGCTGCGCGACCAGCACCTGGCGTGGGCGGACGGCACACCCGATCAATTGTTCCTGCGCTCGGTGAGCGCCGTGCTCGCCGCGGAAGCCGGCAAGCTGAGTGAGGCCGCGGATCACTATCGCCAGACGATCTCCGTGCTGGAGCGGGCTGCACTCCCTGGGCTGGTTGGCGCTGCAGAAGCGAGTTGGGCCGTGCACCTCGGGCTTCTCGGTCTGGGGGGCGATGCCGTCGAGAGGGCTCGGCGGGCAGTAGCGCTATCGAGCGCCGACATCGACCAGGCGGCAGGAGCCATCGTGTTGGGCATGGCTGGCCAGGGTAGTGAGGCGCGAAGCGTGATCGAGCGGCTGCGCGAGCGCTTTCCCAACGGCACCATGGTCAACGCGATCTACGCACCGGCGGGTGAGGCCGCGATCGCTCTGGGACGCGGGCAGGCAGAGGAAGCGATCAGACTCCTCGAGCGGTCTCGCACGTACGAGCGCGGCAGCGCCTTCATCCCCTATCTGCGCGGCCTGGCCTACCTGGAAGCCGGAGACGGGCGGGAGGCGGCGGCCGAGTTCGGCAAGTGCATCGATTGGCCCCTCGGCCTCCCGTTCTGGGCGCTCGACAACGTGTCCCGACTCGGCCGCGCCCGCGCTCACGTCCTCGCCGGCGACGTGGCGGCCGCCCGCCGCGATTACCAGGATCTGCTCGAGCGCTGGGCGGCTGCCGATCCCGGTCTTCCCGTCGTCGAGCAGGCGCGGGCCGAATACGAGGCGCTCGAGCCATGATCGGCACCACCGTCTCCCACTACAAGATCCTCGCCGAGCCGTCGCGCTGTGGCGCGGTGTCCCGAGCGAGCCGTCAGGTGAGCCGAGGGATCTCGCATTCCTCCGTCGGGGAGAGCCCGTGATCGGGCAGACGGTCAGCCACTACAAGATTCTGGCCGAGCTGGGCGGTGGCGGCATGGGGGTCGTCTACCGCGCCGAGGACACGCTGCTCGGCCGCCAGGTGGCGCTCAAGTTCCTGCCGCCGGAGGTGGCCGAGGACCCGTCGGTGCTCGAGCGCTTCATGCGCGAGGCGCGCGCCGCCGCGGCGCTCAACCACCCCCACATCTGCACCATCTACGAGGTCGACCCGAACGACGGGCGACCGTTCATCGCCATGGAGCTGCTCGAGGGCGAGACGCTCAAGCACTCGATCTCGGGGCGGCCGATGGATACCGAGAGGATCCTGAAGATCGGTGTCCAGGTGGCCGAGGCCCTCGCCGAGGCGCATGGCAAGGGGATCGTCCACCGCGACATCAAGCCGGCGAACATTTTCGTGACCCGGAACGGTCACGCCAAGATCCTCGACTTCGGGCTCGCCAAGCTCTCGCCGCAGCCCGGGGTCGGGGAGGAGGACGAGACGGCGGAGCTCACCTCGGATCCGAGCGACCTCACCAGCCCCGGTTCGGCGGTGGGGACGGTGGCCTACATGAGCCCCGAGCAGGCGCTCGCCAAGGAGGTCGACGCCCGCACCGATCTCTTCTCGCTGGGCGCCGTGCTCTACGAGATGGCCTGCGGCCGCAAGGCGTTCACCGGCAGCTCCACGGTGGCGATCTTCGACTCGATCCTGCACAAGGAGCCGGTGCCGCTGGCGCGAATCAACCCGGAGGCTCCGGTCGAGCTCGAGCAGGTGATCTCGAAGGCGCTGTCGAAGGACCCCAGTCTCCGGTACCAGACCGCGGCCGACCTGGCGGCCGATCTGCGGCGCCTGCGGAAGCAGAGCGAGACGAGCCATTCGATGGCCCCCAGCCTCGCCTCGACCCCGGCAGCCTCCGGTTCCGCCGAGTCGGAGTCGACCCCGGCGTCGGCGACCGCGGTCGAGCCGGCGGCCGATCCGAGCGAGATCTCCGGCTCGAGCTCGAAGGTCGAGGCGCTCGACCGGGCGGGAGCCCGGCACTGGAAATCGATCGCCGCGGCGATCCTGGTGCTGGCCGCCGTCGGCATCTTCTTCGCCCTGAGGATCGACCGCGAACCCGTCCTGGCCGAGGGCGAGGAGTTGATCCTGACCGACTTCGTCAACACCACCGGCGATCCGGTCTTCGACGGGACGCTCAAGCAGGCGCTGGCGGTCAAGATCCAGGAGTCGCCCTATCTCGATGTGGTGCCGCAGGACGAGATCCTCGAAACCCTCGCCTTCATGCAGCTCGCGCCGGAAGAGCGCATCACGCAGGAGGTCGGGCGGGAGATCTGCCAGCGGCAGGGGGTCAAGGCGATTCTCACCGGCGAGATCGCTCCGCTGGGCTCGAGCTACGTGTTGACACTCAATGCCCTCGATTGCGGCAGTGGCGCGCTGCTGGCGGCGCAGCAGGTCGAGGCCGCCTCGAAGGAGGAGGTTCTCGGCGCCGTCGGAGAGGCCGCCGTCAAGATGCGCCGCGATCTGGGCGAGTCGTTGGCCTCGATCGAGCGCTACGACGCGCCGGTGGAGCAGGCGACGACGGCGTCGCTCGAGGCGCTCAAGGCGTTCAGCACCGGCGTGGAAGAGCGGGCGCGGCGGGGTGATTTCCCGGCGATACCGTTCTTCGAGCGCGCCATCGAGATCGACCCCGATTTCGCGGCGGCCCATGCGCGTCTCGGGACGGCCTATTCGAATACCGGCCAGATCCAGAAGGCGCGCGAGCACTGGCGGAAGGCCTACGAGTTGCGCGACGAGGTGAGCGAGCCGGAGCGCCTCTACATCCTGGCGCACTACCACGACGACCTGTTGGGCGATACGCGCAAGGGGATCGAGATCTACCAGCAGTGGATCCGCACCTATCCGCGCGACTGGAGTCCGCGCAACAACATCGCCTTGAGCTACAACGATCTCGGGGAGTTCGAAAAGGCGCTGGACCATATCGTCGAGGCGGTCCGGCTCGCCCCGGACGCGGCCTTTCCGAGGGCCAATCTGGGCTGGGCGCACCTCAATCTCGGTCGCGTCGAAGAGGCGCGCGCCGTCTTCGAGCAGGCCGTCGAGGAGGGTTTCGCGAGCGGCGGTCTCTTCGCTGGTCTCGCAGCGCTCGCTGCCCTCGAGGACGACGAGGGCGGGATCGAAGAAGCGTTGGCGTCCTGGACCGGGACCCCTGCGGAGCCTTTCGCATTGTTCCTGCGTAGCAATTGGCTCGCCAGCCGTGGGCGCCTCGAGGAGGCGCGCGCCCTTTCGCGTCGCCAGGCGGAGCTGGGCCGAGACTTCACCGGTGCCCAGGGCGAGGCGGCCGCCAAGATCGGTCAGGCGACCAGGATGCTGGACTTCGGCTTCGAGGACGAGGCCGTAGTGCTGGCGCGTGAAGCGCTCGCCCTCGAGAGGGATCCGAACATCCTCACTGGTGCTGCCGTCGTGCAGGCGGTCGCGGGCCAGCCGGCCGAGGCCGAACGTCTGATCGAAGAGATGGACGCCGAGTTCCCGCAGGATACGGTGATGCAGAGCTCGACGATCCCGACGCTCGAGGCGGTCCTGGCACTCCGCGCCGGCGATCCGGAGCAGGCGCTCCATCACCTCGAGACGGCCCGACCGTTCGAGAAGGGCAATCTCCACACCATGCGCATCAGGAGCCTCGCCTACCTGGCGGCCGACAGACCAGCCGAGGCGGTCGCCGAGCTCGAGAAGCTCGCCGCGCTCGATCACGTCTCCCCCTTCGGTGCCATCCACTCGTTGAGCCGCCTCTGGCTGGCCCGTGCCCACCTGGCGAACGACGACCCCGGCGCGGCGAAGCTCGCCTACGAGGAGTTCTTCGAGGAGATGGAGAACGCCGACGAGGGTATTCCGGTCGTAGAGAAGGCGCAGGCCGAGTACGCTACTCTGCCCGGGGTGAAGGGATGAGCGGCCGGGTCATCTCGACCGGAGCGCCCGCAGGGCGCGGAGTGGAGAGATCCC
>JAWVZD010000215.1:0-4943 GCA_033722395.1 Thermoanaerobaculia bacterium
CAGGACGGCCTCGACCATCCAGGCGATACTGCTGCGCAGCCGGCCGCGGTGGTCGACTACCTCGACGACGCGCTCGCCGTCGGGCCGCAGGGCCGGCGGGCAGGTGAAGGCGAGGTAGCCCAGTACGGTCTGGGCGGGGTAGCCTTTCTGCCGCGCCAGGCGCGTGACCGTGCGCACGGTGGCGTCGCGCAGCACGAAGCGGCGGTTGGAGATCCGTAGCAGATCGTCGAGCGATGTCGTCCGGAGGCCGAGATCGTCGAACGTCAGGGCGCGCCGGATCGTCTCGGCCAAGGGGTCCGTCTCGGTGGGATGCTCGCTGTCGCCCACCAGGAGCGCGTTGACGCGCCCAGCGCGGTCGAGACGGCGCTGCAGCACTGCGAGCGATACGAAGGCGTTTCGCGGTTGCGCCTGGTGGGCCTCGAGGTCGAAGCGTCCAGGTCCGCGATCCGGGAGGACCCGGGTGACCGTGACCCGCAGTCCCGCGAGCTCGCGACCATCGGCGCGGTTGCCGAGCAGGCTCGCGCGGGGGATGTCGCGCGCCTGCCGGACGTTGAGCAAGATCGAGTCGCCGGCGTCGACGGCGAGCTCCTGCGCCAGGGCCCGGTTGAGCACCACCGACGGAAACAGCTGCCCGGAGGCGCGCTCGAGGGCTCTCGTGAGAGCGTCGCCCAGATCGTCGTAGAACTGTCCGAAGCGCTGGTCGACCCCGACGAGCTGGACGCCGGCCGCCAGACGACCGCTGGACGGCTCCACTGCCGATCCACGGAGGATGAAGGTTGGCGCGGCGACGGATCGAGTCGAGCCGGATCCGACGGGGACCTCGTCGGCCAACGCCTCACGGAACGGCTCCTCGGCCACCAGTGCCCAGTCGATGTCGCCGAGCCGATCGAGGGTCAGCCGGTGCAAGCTGGCGCGCAGCGAGTCGCCGACGATCACCGCGCCCACCAGCACCGTGGTGGCGACCGCCGCCGCCAGCAGCACGGAGAGCGTCAGGCGCCAGTGGTGCGTCAGGCCTCGTAGCATCGCCCTTCGCTGAGCTCCAGTCGCCTTTCGAAGCGCCGTGCCAGCTCCTCGCTGTGGGTCACGACGACGAGCTCGAGCGTCCGCTCGCGGTGGATCTCGACCAGCAGGTCGCCGATCTCGGCCGCCGTGCCGGCGTCGAGGCTGCCGGTCGGCTCGTCGCACAGCAGCAGATCGGGCGCGTTGACCAGGGCGCGCGCCACCGCGACGCGTTGCCGCTCACCTCCCGACAGCTCGGCCGGCCGGTGGTCGAGCCGATGCGCCAGGCCGACCCGCTCGAGAAGCTCCCGCGCTCGGTGCTCGATGGCATCGTCGGTCGCCTCGGGAAAGGCCAGGCTCGGCAGCAGGACGTTCTCCAGCACGTCGTACTGCGGCAGGAGGTGGGCCTCCTGGAAGACGAAGCCGATCCGACGGTTGCGGAAGTGGGCGAGCTTCGGCTCGGAAAGGTCCCAGGGCGAGCTGCCGTCGTAGAGGATGTCGCCCGAGCTCGGCCGATCGAGGGTGCCGATGAGGTGGAGGAGGGTGCTCTTGCCGCAGCCGGAGGGCCCCATGACCGTCACCGCTTCGCCGCGCTCGATGCGCAGGTCGACACCGCGGAGGACCTCGACGCGTTGCTCGCCGAGGTCGTAGTGCTTGCGGACGTCGACCAGTTCGACGGCCGCTCGATCGTCGTGCTGGCTCATCTTCCGAGTCTAGCCGGTATCGGTGCGATCGTGCCGCCAACGGACCTCGGTCGTGTACGGAGCGCCGCGCTCCGGCGCCGCCCGATCGTCTCACGGCCCGCCTCGACGCCGCTGGCATTGTTACACTGCGCCTCCATGACGAATCACCGCCGGAAGAGCGCCCCGGAGTTGCCGCCGCATCGCTGGGTCGAGGATGCCGCGGGGCTCCGAGAGCTCGGTCGGCGGCTCGATTCGGCCCCGGCCCACGCTCTCGACACCGAGTCGAACTCCGGCTTCGTCTATCGCGAGCGGCTCTGCTTGCTGCAGGTGAACGTGTCGGGCGAGCTGTGGTTGATCGATCTTCTGGCCCTGCCCGGGGAGCCGAGCGACCTCGATCCGATCCGCTCCCAGCTCGAGAGCGGCCGGGTGCGCACCTGGCTCCACGGCGGCGAGTTCGATGTCGGCTCGCTGAAACGCGACTACCGGCTGGCGCTCGGCGGCGTTTGGGACACGCAACAGGCGGTCTCCTTCCTGGGCTGGGAGAAGACCGGCTACGCCAACGTCGTCGATCGCATCCTGGGGGTGCAGCTCGAAAAGGGATACGCCCACTACGACTGGGGCCGCCGCCCGATCGATCCGGCGGCGGTGCGCTATGCCTTGGACGACGTGGTCTATCTGCCGCAGATCGCCGAGGCACTCGAGCGCGAGGTGGCCGCACACGAGCTCGAGGGGGAGCTCGAAGTGGCCAACGAGACGGTCATGGCGGCCACCTGGGGCCCTCCCCCGGGTACGGAGGGTATCTGGCGCATCAAGGGGGCGCGCTCCCTCGATCGCCCTGCGCTCGAGCGTCTCGTCGCCCTGTGGGAGTGGCGCGAGGCGGAGGCGAAATTGCGCGACCTACCGCCGGGGCGGCTGCTGAACTCGAAGCTCCTGCTGGCGTTGGCGAAGCGTCCGGCGCGCTCTGCCCGGGAGCTCGCCAAACGCGGCCTGCGAGGCCGCCTGGCGCGGTACGCGGACGACATCCTGCGCGAGCTCGAGCGGGCGGCGGCACGCCCGCCGAGGGTTCCCGATCCGCCGCCCGGGCGACGAGTATCCCCGGGAGAGAGCCGCCGCCTCGCCGAGCTCAAGCGGTGGCGACGGCGGGAGGCGAAACGGCGCGACGTGCCGCAGCCGGTGGTACTGCCGCCGACCGCGATGCAGTATCTGGCGCAGCACGGAGGCGACGAGCTCGAGGAGGTGCCGCAGCTCGGTGAGAAGCGGATCGCGCTCTACGGCGAGCGCCTGCGCGGGCTGTGCTCGGCGGACTGAGTCGGAAGCCGGTCTCAGCCCGGGGCCTCGTCCGAGACGGCTTCGAGAGCGTTCTGTTCGTCGTCGTAGCTCTCGAACAGCGGCAGGACATGGCTCAGATCGAGGATGCGCCGCACGCTCTCTGCCGGTTGTAGGAGTGCCAGGCGGGCGCCGACGCTCTGGGCGCGCTTCAGTGCCGCTACGAGCTCGCCGATGCCGGAGCTGTCGATGCGGGCCAGCTCGGAGACGTTGAGTACGATCTTGCGCCGGCCTTCGGCCAGTAGCTCGTCGATGGTGTCCCGGAGGTCATCGGGAGCGTCCCCGATGACCAGGCGCCCGGTGAGATCGACGATGGTCACATCGCCGCGTGTCCTTTGCTCGATCTGCATCAGGTACCCCCGCCTCGCTGTTCGCCTCGAGAAGCGGCGGCATTGTATCGGATCGTCGGCCAGAAACGGTTACTCGGTGCACCGCCCCGGCTCACTCGGGTTCGCATCGCCAGTGCCATCCACGGTCGGAGGCGACGATGTCGGCGTCCGGCAGGCCGCAGACATCGCGTCGTACGCGCTCGGCGCGGAGCAGGTGGTAGTCGTCCGTCTCGGGTTCTCCGTCGCGACCGACGCTCACCAGCAGGAAGATCTCGCCGTCGGAGAAGTAGCGCAGCGGATGGCCCCAGGCGTCGCGCAACGGGATACCGCCGGCGATTCCTCCCGGCACGCGGGTCGGCCGCACCGCGTCGATCAGCGAGTGGGGATACCGTTCGGTGACCCGGTGATGATCCCGCAGTGCGTCGAGATAGAAGTCGAGGACCCGATCGTTCTGCACCTGACGACGTGTCAGGAACGGCTCCGGGTCGACGAAGGGGAGGGGGACGTTGTAGTACAACCAGCGTCCGCCGAGGACGACTAGGATGACGACGAGGAGCAGACGCACGAACGGCCAGTAGGTGCGCTGCTCGCCTGGGGAGGTGAAGCCGGGATCGATGCCGCTCATGCGGCTGGCGCTTCGTCGTCCGGCGAGGATGTCCGGTCCGGAGCGGGCGCGGTCGATGGCGGCAGACAGAACGGCAGGGCGAGCGAGAACAGGACCAGCCGCTGGATCTCGGTATCGTTCCAGTAGTCCTCGAAGAGCCCCGTCACGAGGGTGGCGAGGATCACCAGCAGAACCGCTACGAGGAGCTCGCGCTCGGCTTGGGGCGGGGAGGCGCGGAGCCGCTCGAAGGCGCGTCGGGCGGCGACTCCCAGCATGCCGAGAAGGGCGGCGACCGACAGGAGACCGCGCTCGGCCCCCAGGTTGAGGAAGCTGTTGTGCAGATGCGGTACCCAGAGACTAGGGGCCGTCGGGTGACGGTAGTAGGGATAGAGAATGCGCACCGTGCGTGGGCCGTGTCCCAGCAACGGCCGATCGGCGATCATCTCGGCGCCGGCATACGCCATGCAGAGCCGGTCGTAGTTGGAGCGCTCGTCGAGGTCGACGATGGAGCCGAAGCGGGCCACCAGTGGTGTCGGCGCGAGCACGAGCAGGACCAGGAACAGCGCGGCCCAGGCGAGCAGCAGGCGCGGTCGCCTCACCAGGGTGACGACGACGACCAGCGCGGTGAGCGCGATCCAGGCGTTGCGGGTGAAGCTCACCAGAAGCGCCGCCTGCAGGAGCAGGAGCGCTGCCCAGCTCCACCAGCGGCGCCAGCCGTCAGCGAAGGCGATCCAGGCGAGAAGGAAGCAGTCTACCAGGACCAGAAAACCGCCCAGGGTCATGTAGTGAGAGAACGGTCCCGTGGGGCGGTGGGAGAGCTGGTCCGCCCCGAGAGCGTACTGCACCAGCGCGTGCAGAGCGATCACGCAGGCGACGCTGACGAGAGCCCGACTGAGCCAGCGGGCCTGCGCCGACCTCGTCACCAGCAGCAGGGCGAGGAGCGGAACGAGAAAGTTGAACAGGTCGCTCGCCGATCGCAGGCTGGCAGCGCGATCGTAAGAG
>JAWVZD010000216.1:0-4935 GCA_033722395.1 Thermoanaerobaculia bacterium
CAGAGCGTGACCAACAACTGGGCGCAGTCGGAGACGGTCGAGGCCGTCCTCGACGAACGGACCTCGCGCCGACCGCTGACCCTCGACCAGCTCCGTTCGATCGAGCCCGACCGGCCCGGCGCCGGTCTCTACTTCGCCGACGCAGAGATCTACCGCCTGAGCGTCAAGGCGCGCCGCAGCCTGACCGACCGGGTCCAGATCGGGCTCGCCCTGCCGGTGATGCGGTTCCACGGCGGCATCGGTGACGCCCCGATCCAGGAGACCCACGAGGCGTTCGGCATCCCGCCCACCGGCCGCGAAGGGGTGCCCCGGGACGCCTTCGCCCTCTACGTGCGGCGCGCCGACGGAGAAGAGGTCTTTCTCGACCAGGCACCCAGCGCCGCACTCGGCGACATGACCGCCACCCTGAAGCTCCGCCTCACGCCGGCGGAGAGCGACTGGCTGCTGGCAGTCGAAGGGGTCGCCAAGCTGCCTACGGGCGACGAGGAGAGCCTCTACGGCTCGGGCGAGGTCGACTACGGAGCACAGCTCCTGGGCACGGCCTTCTTCTCGCGCTCCTGCCTGCACCTCGGTCTGGGTGCGGTGCGCACCGGCGGCAGTGAGGTCCTGGGAGTCGGCGAGAGAACGGTCTGGAACCTCTTCCTGGGTTACGAGCATCGCTTGGCGCGGAACTGGAGCTGGGTCGTGCAGGGTACGTTCTCCGAGAGCCCGCTCGGGGAGCTCGAGATCCCCGGTCTGACCGAAGACCAGTTCCTGATCGATCTCGCCCTCAAGCGCGGAGTGGGCCGCCGCGGAGCCTTCTTCGTGGCGTTGTCGGAGAACTACCGCAATTTCGGCAGCTCGCCCGACGTCGGCCTGCACGTCGGGTTCTCCGCCATCGTGCGATGAAGGCACCTCTCGCAGCCGCCGCCGCGCTCGTCGTGGCGCTCGGCTCCGGCCCGCTCGCGGCCGATCCGACGCCCGAGCAAACGGAAGGTTGGGAGGCCTTCCCGGCGGAGCTCGTCGACCGTCCGTACATCGCCGACCCGCACCAGCCGCGCTTCGGTGTCTCCCTCGTTTCGGCGCGCGAGGCCGAGATCGACTCGACCGGCGACGAGCGCTTCGGCCTCTGGCTCGGCGGCCGCTTCGGCCTCCTCGAGTTCACGCCGAGACGCCGTCCGGACAGCCCTTGGCAGCTGGCGATCGAGGCCGGTTTCTACGGCCTGTTCGACATCGACAGCAACCAGGACAACGTCGGGTGGGACGGCATCTACGGCCTCGTGCTGACGAAGCGCCTCGGACCCCGCACGGCGATCAAGCTCGCCGCCAAACATCTCTCGAGCCACGTCGGCGACGAGCTCCAGGAGCGCACCGGGAGGCAGCGGATCAACTACACCCGCGAGGAGCTCATCCTCGGGGCGAGCCGTCGGTTCGGCGCCGCCTGGCGCCTCTACGGGGAGGGAGCGTGGGGCTACGAATCGAGGAACCCCGAACTGCAGGAGCCCGGGCGCTTCCAGGTCGGGCTGGAGTACCGCGCACCGCGACCCTCGTTCTGGCGCGCCCACTGGTACATGGCGGTCGATGCGACGTCGTTCGAGGAAAGCGAGTGGGAGCTCGACGTGACCGTACAGACCGGCTTCGAGATTCCGACGGACGTGCGAAGCTGGCGGTTCGGGCTGGCGTACTACGACGGACGGGTACCGATCGGCGAGTTCTTCCAGGACCGTGAGCGCTACGTCGTCCTCGGCCTCTGGCTCGATCCTTGAATGACCGATGACTATCAAGCAACGAGCAACTCACACCGATCCAAGGAGGATTGATGACCGAACGTCAAGCGTACATCGACAAGCTGAGCGCCAAGTTGGAGGAATGGGACGCCGAGCTCGACAAGCTGGAAGCGAAGGCCGAGGGGCTCGGCGCCGACGCGCGCATCGAGCTGCAGAAGCGGGCCGACGCATGGCGCGAAGAGCGCCGTGAATTGCGCGAGCGGCTGAGCGAACTCAAGAGCTCCGGAGACAGCGCCTGGCAAGAGGTCAAGGCGGGTCTCGAGAGCAGCTTCGACGAGCTCAAGCAGGGACTCGAACGCGCTCGGGCCCGTCTCGACTGAGGGCCTCGACCGAAGTTCTTGCAGAGCGTCTCGCAAGCTTTCCACGCTGGACGCTCTAAACGGCCCCGAGCAGCCCCGACGGGTTGCTCGGGGTTTCGTACATCGCGGTACCCCGGTCGCGCTTGGATTCGTGCTTGCTCGACTCGGGGCTCGCCGACGTCAGGCCGGCTGTTCGATCCGTTCCTCGTCATCCGCCGCATAACTGAGATATGATCCGCGCGCCGACCCATACACTTCAGTCGGGAGACCGCTATGCCGTCGCGCCCTCCAGTGGCGAGGGAAGGCTTCCCAACGAAGACCGCAACGATGCCCGATCGAGACCCTACCCTCAGTCGCCCGACGGCCCTGCTGGTCGACAAGAGCCCGCAGGATCTCGCTCAGTTCTCCCGCCTGGTCGAGGACGGCGATTTCGAGACCACCGCGGTCCACAACCTGGAGGCGGCGAGGCGTCATCTGCGCGAGGAGACTCCCGACGTCGTCTTCTGTGAACGCGACCTGCCGGACGGCACCGGCATCGACCTGCTGCGTGACCTCGAGGGCGCCGCCGGACCGGAGGTCGTGCTGCTGACCAGCCGTCCCGAAGTCGACAGCGCGGTCACAGCCCTGCGCCTGGGCGCACTCGACTACCTGAGCAAGCCAGTCGATCGGTCGCGTCTCGAGGCGCTCCTGAAGCAGATCCGTCGCACCCGGGAACTGCGCCAGGAGGTCAGCGCGCTTCGACGTGAGCTGCGCGAACTCGGGCGCTTCGGCCCGCTGATCGGAGCGTCCGCTCCGATGCAGGAGGTCTACGACCTGATCGAGAAGGTCGCCGCCACCGGCGCCACCGTCTTCCTAATGGGCGAGAGCGGTACCGGCAAGGAGCTCGCCGCCGAGACCGTCCACCGGCTCTCGCGGCGGCGGGACGAGGCCTTTCTGCCCCTCAACTGCGGCGCCATCTCACCCAACCTGCTCGAGAGCGAGCTGTTCGGGCACGAGAAGGGAGCCTTCACCGGCGCAAACCGTCGCCATCAAGGCTACTTCGAACGTGCCGATCAGGGCACCCTGTTCCTCGACGAGATCACCGAGATGCCCGTCGAGCTGCAGGTGAAGCTGCTGCGCTCGCTCGAATCGGGGGTCATCCGGAGGGTCGGCGGTGACAAGCCGATCCCGGTCGACGTGCGGGTCATCGCAGCGACCAACCGGAACCCGGAGGAGGCGCTCGAGGAGGGAAAACTGAGAGAGGATCTCTTCTATCGCCTCAACGTGTTCCCCATTCGGCTGCCGGTCTTAGCCGAGCGCTCCGGCGACGTAGAGCTCCTGGCCAAGACGTTCCTCGAGCGGCTCAATCAGGAGCACGAAGAGGAGAAACGCTGGTCGGAGGACGCGTTGGAGTGCCTCTCCGCCTACGGCTGGCCGGGCAACGTGCGGGAGCTGCAGAACGTCGTCACGCGCGCCTTCATCTTGGCCGAAGGGTTCATCGAGGTCGAGCACCTACCGGAGAGTGTGCGTGGGGGCGAGTCGTACCATCGTGCCACCTTTCGCGTGCACGTCGGCAGCTCGATCGCCGAGGTGGAGAAACGGCTCATCCAGGCGACCCTCGAAGAGCTCGACGGCAACAAGCGACGTACCGCGGAGACTCTCGGCATCAGCGTCAAGACCCTCTACAACCGGCTCAAGTCGTACGAAACGGAGGAGGCCGAAGAGCCGGCCACTCAAGACGCCGCCGCCTGCTGAGATCTTCCTCGAGCAGCCGGCGCCAGTCGGCGCTCCCCGCCACCGTCAGTTGGCCAGATCCTGCAGGCGGGTCTTGAGCCAGTCGAGATCGAGCTTGTACGGCTTGGTGACGAACTCCGAGCGATTCTCGACCACTGTTTTCAGATGCTCCCTGGACACCCGGCAGGTGAGGTCGACATCCTCCTTGCCGTGCGCGACGAGCTCGAAGGTTCCGTCGTCGAGCTTCGTGGTGAACCAATCGTGCGGCGAGTCGGCGTCGTCGGTGTAGACCCCGATGCCGAGCCGTCGGTCGTCGAGGAACCGCTCCGCCCCCTCGATGATCGGTCGGAACACGGGACGTTCGCGATTCGATCCGAGCACCTGATTGACGACGTGGATGTACTCGGTGAAGAGGGCGTGCGTGGTGAGCTCGTTCATGATGCGTTACCTCCCGGGTGCGTCGAGCCGTCACAGCAGCGCGTGGTGCCACGGCACGGGGTGTTGTGGTCGCTACTACTACATCGGTTCAGGTCGTATGATGTGCAACATCCCTACCAACCGATCCGCCCCGGCGGGCGGCGGCGAGCGGCGACGAACGAGGGACCGAGCCGGCTATCCCGGCAAGGCTTACCGAGATCCGGTCAAATTTGCCGACCGCCGGTACCCGATCACGGTCGCCAGCGGGGCAGCGACAGCTCGATGTAGTGGGGGTCGGTGAGGCGGTCGAGCCAGGGTAGATCGACCCATGTCAACAGCAGCAGGGCAAGCCCCAGAAGGGCCGTGATCAGCAGCAGCCTGGGCTCGCGCCACAACCTCTCGGGCTCCTGGACCGCCGAGTCGCGGCGCAGTCCGATCGCCAGGTACTCGCCGAACAACCAAGCGAGAAACGGCAGAGCGAGCAGATACTCGATACGGTACTTGACGAAGAATACGGCGACGAAGAAAGCCGTCAAGAACGAGTAGACGAGCGCCGAGACCGTCAGAGAGGTCTCGGTATAGCGCCGGAAGGAGCGCCGGTAGAGGTGGAGCCGCTCGCGACCCGCCAGAGCGATGACCGCTCGCATTTCGGCGAGCCGCTTGACGGCCATCAGGAAGGCACCCGCCGTCCAGAAGGCCAGCATCAGGCTCCCGGGTGGCAGCGTGCGCCCATCCACCAG
>JAWVZD010000217.1:0-4924 GCA_033722395.1 Thermoanaerobaculia bacterium
CCCCCCCGCCCCCCCGGCCGCCGCGCGGCCCCGCCGCCACCCCCCCCCCCGCGCGGGCGCGGCCCGGGGTTCCGGCTCGGCGGGCCCACGACCCGACGGTGGCGCCACGGGGCCTGTCACCCGTCCTCGCGGTGCGGTATCTGCGCCACCGCTACCTCGACCCGGTGACCGGGGTCCGCATCGCGCTCGACCAGGCGATCGAGGTCTCACGCGTCCATCCGCGGTTCCTGGCCGACATCGGTCCGAGACGACTGCCGCAGACGGTGCTCGAGATCAAGAGCACCGAGGTCGAGCCCCCGGCCGCCTTGGCGGTCCTCGGCGGCCTCGGCGCCCGGTCGTCGTCCTACTCCAAGTACCACGCCGCCTTCCGGGCGGCGTCGGCATCGAGTCTGGCGGGAGCTCATACGCCCCTCCACGGACAGGTCGCCTGACGGCGTGAATCGGAGCTGACGATGGGCGAGAGGATGCAGCGGATCTTCGAGGGCTTCGACGGTTTTGGCGGTGAGATGCAACCGATCGGCGTCGCCCCCTTCGTGGTCGTCATGCTGGTGGCGCTCGCCGCTTCGATCTTCATCGCCTACCTCTACCTCTACTTCTACTCCAGTCGAGCCACCGGCAGCCACGTGCAGCGCTCCTTCCCGCTCCTGGGGCTGTCGGTCACGGCGATCTTCGTCTGCGTCCAGTTCTCGCTGCCGTTGTCGCTCGGCCTGCTCGGCGCGCTGTCGATCGTGCGCTTCCGCACGCCGGTCAAGGAGCCCGAGGAGATCGGCTTCATCATGCTGATCATCGCCGCCTCGCTGGCATGCGCGACCCTCAATTTCGGCTTCCTGGTGGTCATTCTGGCGGTCGCGGTGGCGGCGTTGGTGCTGCGGCGGTGGGCGCCGGCTCTGCTCGAGGGCACGACACACGACGGTTCGCTGGTAGCGGCTTTCTCCGCCACCACCTACCGCGAGCGCGGTGACGAGCTCCTCGAGTTGGTCGAGCGCGGTCTGGCGCGGGCCCGTATCGAGAGCATCTCCCGACACGACGACGAGGTGGTGCTGTCGGTCCTCTTCCACGGCACCGACAGTCGAGCCCTGCGCCACTTCGAGGAGGAGCTGGGTCGCGTGGCCGAGCCGTCGAGTCTGACCATCCTGTTCAACCGGCCGGGCCGGCTGTGACGCCGGGCGGGCCTCTCCGCGAGCCGTCCCGATCCGACCGTCGAGCCGCCGGTCTGCGGCTGGCCCTGGTCCTCCTCCTGCTGGGTCTCGGTCTCGCCGTCGCAATCGATCTGACTCCTTGGCGCGAGCAGGTGGCGCGCCGCAGCCTCGACGCGGGCGCGTTCGGCTCGCGCGACATGACCCGCATCCTCTCCGCCCTCGGCGCCCTCCACCCCCGCCCTTCGCTCCGCGCACCGGGCGAGAGTTTCGAGCCCCCCGATCTCGATCCGGCCTACAGTCTCGACCCGCTGCCGGTGGAGCAGATCACCGCGACGTTCGGGATCGATCCGGAGAGGGTCGCCAGCGGTGTTCCGAGCGTCGCTCTGCTGGTGGCGCCCGACGATCTCGCCGAGCTCGAGGCGAACCCCGAGGAGCGCGGTCGGGCCTGGGAACGCCCGGCCTACTTCGCCTTCGTCGAGGCGGGGCGGGTGCTCGACGCGTCGCTCGTCGGAGTGCGGATCCACGGTGGAGGCGGGCGTCGCAAGGGACGCTACGGCTTCCGCCTCTACTTCCGCCGCCGCTACGGCGATCCGTGGCTAGCAGCCGAGGTACTCGATACGGGTGGTATGCGCCCCCCCAAGCGGGTCGTGCTGCGACGCGACGGCGGCCGCGGGCGCGGCCGCCAGCCGTGGCACTTCGTCAACGCCATCGGCCACGACATCGCGCGCCGCATCGGCCTCGCGGCGGCGCACTCGCGACCGGTGGCCTTCTACCTGAACGGGCGCTACCGGGGCGTCGTCGCCCTGGTCGAGCGGATCGATCGCCACTACCTCCTAGCCCACTACGGGCACGACGACTTCGTTCAGGTCGACACCAAGTTCTCGCGCTTCGACCCCACGCCGCAGGTCAAGCTGGGCGACGAGCAGCAGTACGGGGCCCTCGTCGCCTGGGCCACGGCGCGCGAGCCGCTCAGCCTGGACGAGGTCCGCCGCCGTGTCGATCTGGAGAACTTCGTGCGTTGGGGCTGGCTGATGCAGATCCTCGCCACCGGCGATTTCCGCCAGGGAGCCCTGTTGCTGGACCGCTCCGACCCGAAGGCGCGCTGGTTCACGATCCCGTGGGATCTCGACATCAGCCTGGGGATCTGGGGCGGACGGAGCGATCTCGCAGCTGTCAACCGCTTCCCCGACTGGCTGATCCCCCGCCTCTGGCGGCGCGACGTCCGCACCGCCGTCGTCGGCCGCCTGCTGACCGACTCCGACAGCTTCCGCACTCTCTACACCACCGAGCTCGACGAGATCCTCAATCACCGACTCACCGACGAGTGGATCGGGGCCCTCGTCGACGGCTACCGACAGGAAGCCCAACGCTTCGGCATCGACGACGCCTTCCTCGACTTCGTCCACCGCTTCCTCCGCAGGCGCCCCGACGTCCTCCGCCAGCAGCTGCACGAGCACCTCGACTTCGGTCCCTCGCACGAGGTGCGGGTGGTCGCTCCGCAGGGTGTCCGGATCCGCGTCGGCGGTCGCCTCTACGAGCGACCGTTCCACGGCCGCTACGTCGAAGGATCCCTGCTCCGCCTGGAGATCGACCCGGCCGTTAGGCACCTGTTCGGGGCGTGGCTGTACTCGCGCCGCGAGATCGCCGAGCCGGGGGTGGAGATCCCCGTCGAGGGACCGCTCGAGGTCCGGCTCCTGACCGATCGGTCGATCGAGCGCGGTGAAGCTACCTGAAGCCCTGTCCTGAGGCCCTGCGCTGGGGCCCGGTCCCGAGACCCCGAAACCAACCGCCCTGCCCATCGTAATGAGTGCAGCACGACCTCCGGGCCGACGAGAGAGCCGCCGGTGCGCCTGCCGGCCGTATCGGCGGAGCACGACCCGAAACCGAAACCGTCCAGAAAGGCCGAGATCGATGTCGCTTCACCCGTCCCGCATCGCCACAGTCGCCGTCCTGTTCACCCTCGCCGCCGTCTGCGCCTTCGCCGTCTCGCCGGCCTCCGCCGTCGAGCCTCACGGCGGCATGCTGCGGTATCCGGACGTCAGCGCCAGCCACGTGGTCTTCGTCTACGCCAACGACCTCTGGCTGGTGCCGCGCCAGGGCGGGACGGCGATCCCGCTCGCCAGCCCTCCCGGGGCCGAGAGCTTCCCGCGTTTCGACGCCGACGGCGACACCATCGCCTTCATGGGCAACTACGACGGCGGCACCGATATCTACACCGTACCGGTCGCCGGCGGCGCGCCGTTCCGCGTCACCTACCACCCGGACACCGAGATCCTCACCGACTGGACGCCGGACGGACGGCTGCTCTTCTGGAGCTGGGGGCGGCAGTGGTACCCGCGAGCGCAGGAGCTCTTCTCGGTGCCGTCGACCGGCGGTCTGCCGGAGAAGCTGCCGATCCCGTACGGCGCCGCCGCGGCGATCAGCGGCGACGGCGCCTGGCTAGCCTATACGCCGCACACCCGCGATCAGCGCACCTGGAAGCGCTACCGCGGCGGCATGGCGACCGACATCTGGCTCTTCCACCTCACCGAGCACACGGCGCGCCGCATCACCGAGTGGGAGGGGACCGACACCCTGCCGATGTGGCACGACGGCACGATCTACTACCTCTCCGACGCCGGCCCGAGCCACCGCCTGAACCTCTGGCGCTACGATCCGGCGAGCGGCGAGCGCGCCCAGATCACCGACTACACCGGCTACGACGTCAAGTGGCCGGCGATCGGTCCGGGGGCCGACGGCGGCGGCGAGATCGTCTTCCAGCATGCCGGCGACCTGGTTCTGCTCGACCTGGCGAGCGGTGCGAGCCGCACGGTCGAGGTGACGATTCCGGGCGCCCGCCCCAAGCTCAGGACGCAGCGTACGGCGGTCGCCGACCTGATCCGCAACCAGACCGTTTCGCCCTCCGGCAAGCGCGCCGTCGTGGAGGCGCGCGGCGACATCTGGACGCTGCCGGCCGAGCACGGATCGCCGCGCAACCTGACCCGCACCAGCGGCGTCGCCGAGCGCGATCCCGCCTGGAGCCCGGACGGCGAGTCGATCGCATACTTCTCCGACGAGAGCGGCGAGTACGAGCTCTACGTCCGCCCGGTCGACGGCTTCTCGGCACCGCGCCGACTCACCGAGGGTGCCGACCGCTTCCTCTACTCCCCCGTCTGGTCGCCCGACTCGAGGTACATCGCCTACTGGGACCGGGCGTCGCGGCTGTGGATCTACGACGTCGAGGCGGAGACCGACGTCGAGGTCCACAAGAACGCCGCCCAGTCGGCCACCTCGGTGAGCTGGTCGCACGACGCACGCTGGCTCGCCTTCGCGACACCGGACGGCGGGCGCCAGCCGAATCGCATCCGGCTCTACGAGGTCGACGCCGGACGGCTCCACACCGTCACCTCGTCGATGTTCAACGACACCTGGCCGACCTTCGATCGCGAGGGCGACTTCCTCTACTTCGCCAGCCAGCGGGAGTTCTCCGATCCGATCTACGAGGACATCGGCACGACCTGGGTCTATACCCACACCGATCGCCTCTACGCCGTGCCGCTGCGCGACGACGTGTCGGCGCCGCGGCTGCCGCGGAGCGACGAGGAGGAGGTGGCCGCAACCGAAGAGGACGAGAAGGCGGAGAACGGCGAGGAGGAGGACGCTACCAACGGCGAGACGGCAGACGGTGAGCCGGAGCCGGTCGCGATCGATCTCGACGGCTTCGAGGCGAGGACGGTGGCGCTACCGGTCGATCGGGGCAACTTCGTCAACCTCTACGTCAACGACGCCGGCCACCTGCTCTACGG
>JAWVZD010000218.1:0-4923 GCA_033722395.1 Thermoanaerobaculia bacterium
CCACGCCTCCCGCCGCATCGTGGTGACGGGGGTAGGCTCCGTCTCTCCCTACGGCTGGGGAGTCGAGCCTTTCTGGAAGGGACTCTGCTCGGGGCACTCCGGGCTCGGGGCGCTCGAGCTACTAGGCGAAGCCGGTTTCCCCGGCCGTATCGCCGGCGAGGTGCCCGAGGCGTCGGCCGAGCTGGCGGCGTCGTTTTCCGGTTGGTCGAGGCTCTCGCGCACCGACCGGTTCGCCCTCGCGGCGAGCTCCGAAGCGATCCGAGAAGCCGCTCTGCCGACGCAAGAGCTCCGAGCCGCATCCGTCTTCTTCAGCTCGTCGACCGGCGGTATGCTCGAGACCGAGGAGTTCTACTGCCGTCGCGCCGGCCGCCTCCCCGGACGGCCGGGACTCCACCAGCTGAGATCGCAACTCCTGAGTGCCCCGGCGGAGGTCGTAGCGCGGACCTTCGGTACGACCTCGGAGGTTCAGACGGTGTCGTCGGCCTGCGCCTCCGGAGCCCTCGCCGTCGGGATGGCCTGGGACAGCATCCGTCGCGGGGATTGCGACGTCGCGCTCGCGGGCGGAGCCGACGCCCTCTGTCGAACGACGTACGGAGGCTTCGACTCGTTGGAGTCGATCTCCGACGGACGGACTCGTCCGTTCTGCCGCGAGCGAAACGGGCTGTCTCTCGGCGAAGGAGCTGCGACGCTCGTCCTCGAGACCTACGACCGGGCCCTGGAGCGCGGCGTCGAGCCGCTGGTCGAGGTCCTGGGTTACGCCGCCACGGCCGATGCCCATCACATGACTGCCCCCCACCCGGAGGGAGACGGTGCCGTCCGAGCCCTCGAGCAGGCCCTCGCGGAAGCCGACGTCTCCCCCATTGACATCTCCTTCGTCTGTGCCCACGGCACCGGCACCGATCACAACGACCGCGCCGAGTCCGCCGCCCTGCGGCGAGTCTTCGGAGTGGCACTCGATCGGCTTCCGGTGACGGCCACCAAGGCGACGGTCGGACATCTGCTCGGATCGGCCGGAGCCATCGAGGCGGTCGCCACCGTTTTGATGTTGCGCCACGCCCAGGTCCATCCGACGCCGATCGATGGCACTCCGGACCCCGAGTTGGGTATCGATCTCGTCGCTGGCGAGTGCCGTCCGCTCGAGTCGGGGGCTATCGGTGTCTCGCTCAATCTAGCTTTCGGCGGGTCCAACGCCGCTCTGGTCTTGGCACGAGCGAGCGGCTCGAGGCCGTCGTACTGCCAGCCGTCGTAACCGGACTGGGTTGCGTCGGATCCTTCGGTGTCGGACTCGAGGCGTTCCGGGCGACCCTCTCCGGCTCGACCCAGGCCACCCGAAGCGTCGAGCCCCCGAGCGATCTGCCCCGGCGCTTCGACCGACCGTTACCGGCTCATCTGGTCGGTGACCTCTCGATCACCGAATGGCTCTCTCCCATCGAGGCACGCCGGATGAGTCGCCCGTCCCGCTTCGCCACCGTCGCGGCTCTGGAGGCTCTCGCCGACGCCGGCACACCCCCCGAGCCCACGGTCGACCCCGACCTCGGCACCGTCGTGGCAACGACCTTCGGCCCGGTGGAGACCACCCAGAAGCTCCTCGATCAGTATCTCGAGCACGGTCCGGAGTTCATGTCCCCAGCCATCTTCTCGGAATGCGTAGCGAACGCCCCGGCCGCTCACGTCAGCCTCTCCGGTCGAGCCGGAGGCGCGAATCTCACCGTCGTCCAGAGGGAGGCAGGTCCGCTGACCGCCGTGGCAACCGCCGCGGGGTTGCTCGCCGACGGGCGGGCGGAGCGCTGTCTCGCAGGAGCGGCCGAGGAGATGAGCCCGCTGCTGCTCGGCCTTCTGGACGGTTTCGGCGCCGTCTCTCCGGATCGCGCTCGTCCCTTCGATCGGAACCGCGACGGCTACGTGCCGGCCGAGGGGGCGAGCATCCTGTGCCTAGAAACGGAGAGTCGGGCGCGCCGGAGGGGCGTGACTGGCCGATGCCGCGTAGTGGGGGCGGGCGCAGCGTTCGACCCGACCTCGAGTTCGGCCACCGTCGGACGCGAAGCGACTCGAGTCGGCGAGGCGGTGCGCGAGCGGATGGGGGCTCGGCGGATCGATCCCACGAGCATCGATCTCGTCGTCTCAGGGGCTTCGGGCTCCCGAGCGATCGATGCTTGGGAGGCGCTCTGTCTTCGAGCCCTCTGGTCGGAGGGCGAGCTACCACCCGTCGTGGCTCCGAAGGGTGCCACCGGCGAGTACGGCGGGTTTCCTCTCGTGGCGGCCGTCCTCCTGGCACAGGGTGACACCATCCATCCCACCCTAGGGTTCGAGAAGTCCGACCCGGACCTCGGGATCACGCCCGTGACCCGAACTCCGGGGACATCGACCGACGATGCCGGCCCTCAGGGGCGTCGCGTGCTCGTGACGGGGACGTCTGCCGGCGGGCAGTTCGCATGGTTGGTGCTCGAGGGACCCCATGTCCAACGATGAGGTCGCGATCGCCATCCCGGCCTACGAAGCGGCACCCTCGATCGCCGATATCGTGCGCCGATCACTCGTCCAGCTCGACGAGGTTCTGGTGGTCGACGACGGGTCCACCGACGCTACCCTGCTAGAAGCCCGCGCCGCGGGCGCTCGTATCCTGAGGCATCCCTCGAACGTCGGGAAAGGCGTGGCGCTCCGCCACGCGTTCGACGATCTCTTCGGGCGCGGCTTCCGGGCCGTCGTGACGATCGACGCCGACGGTCAGCATCTACCGGAAGAGGTGCCCCGCCTGCTCGAAGCCTGGCAGGCGGGCACCGACCTGGTGATCGGCAGTCGGGAGCATCTCTTCGCGGCGATGAGCGCCGTCCGGCGCACGAGCAATCGCTGGTCGTCGCACCTGATCTCTCTCGCGGCTGGCGAGCCGGTCGCCGACGTCCAGTGCGGCTTTCGCCTCTATACTCGCGATCTGATCCTCTCGACCGGCTTCCCGGAGGCCCGCTTCGAGGCCGAGAGCGCCGTCGTGGTGCGGGCCGTGCGAAAGGGCTTCCGCATCCGGACGGTGCCGGTCGAGTTGGGCTTCGCCGACGGTCGATTGACGAGTCATTACCGGCCCGTCGTCGACAGCCTGAGGATCTTCTGGGCGGTCTGCCGAGCTCGGCTCGGGAGGCTCGAAACGGACTGAGACGGCTCGCATGGAAGACAGTGTCCATCTGGTGACGGGCGGCAGCCGCGGCTTGGGGCGAGCGATCGTGGAGCGGCTCGCCTCCTCCGGCGAGCAGGTGGTGCTGACCTACCGATCAGACGCCGCGGCCGCTCGAGAGGTCGTCGCGGCGCTCGACGGCCACGCTCACGCCCTCCCGCTCGACGTCCGCGATACCGACGCCTGCGAGGATGTCGTGGCTCGCATCGAGGAAGAGCACGGCCCGATCGTCGGGTTGGTCAACAATGCCGGCATCCTGCGGCAGGAGCTCCTGGCGATGACGTCGGACGCCGATTGGGAGGCCGTCCTGTCGACCAATCTGGGGGGCGTCTTCCGACTCTGTCGCGCCGTCCTGCCCCGCATGATGCGGCGGCGCGGCGGGTCGATCGTCAACGTCTCGTCTCTGAGCGCCATTCGGGGGTTACCCGGCCAGGCCGCCTACGCCGCCTCGAAAGCCGGCGTCGTCGGGCTGACTCGCTCCCTGGCCCGCGAGGTCGGACGGAGAGGCATCCGTGCGAATGCCGTCCTCCCGGGACTGATCGAGACCGACCTCACGGCTGCGGCGCGCGGTGGCGCGACCGAGACCTTGCGATCGGCCGAAGTGCTTCCGGAAGGCCTGACCGGCGCCCAGGTGGCCGACGTGGTCGCCTTTCTCCTCTCCGACGCCGCGGCCGGCATCACCGGGCAGGCGATCCCGGTCGATGCCGGAGTGTCGGCTTGAGATCCCGTCGGAGAGCAGACTTCACCGTGCGGTGGCGAGGCCTTCTCGCCCTGGGGCTGCTCATCACGCTTGTGGCCGCCTGGTCGGCTCGCGATCTCACCGTGGTGAGCCGACTCGAAAACCTGCTGCCCGAAGGCCGGCCAGCAGCCGACGACTACCGGCACTATCTGGAGACGTTCGGCGGCGCGACCGCGGTCTACGTTCTCGTCACCTCGTCCGGAGAGAGGATCCGGACCGCACGACTGATCGAGGCCGCCGATCTCGTCGCCGAGCGCCTGAATCGATCCGAGAGCTTCGCCTGGGCACGCTCCGGCGTCGACGCGGTCGACGAGCGCTTCCTCTTCGACTACCTGCTGCCTCTGGCCCCGGTGCTGACATCGCTCCCGCCCTCCGAGCTCGAGGCCCGCCTCGCACCGGAGGCGATCGCTCGCCGGGCGATAGAGATCCGCGAGCGGCTTCTGCTGCCCCTGGCGCCGGTCGAGAAGCGTTTCCTGGTAGCGGACCCCTTCGGACTCCTGGAAGACGGCTTTCGACTCGGGGCAGGCCTCGTCGACCCAGCGACCGGCGCCTTCACCTCCGACAGCGGGAGCGCGGCCCTCGTCGTCGCGATGCCGCAGGCGGGCGAGCTCGACGCGACAGCAGGCCGAGAGCTCTCGCGCGAGCTCGACGCGATCTTCGAGAGCGTGCGGCAGGATCTCGGCGGAGCGCTCCAGATCGGCGCCATCGGAGGTCCGCTCTATGCGGCCGGTGACGACACCCTGATCCGGCGGGATCTGATGCGGAGCTTCACCGGCGCTGGGATCGGCGTGCTCGCCCTGCTGCTCGCCTTCTTCCGCCTGTGGCGGGTTCCGCTGGCCATCTTCGCCTCGACTCTGATCGGCGTCCTCTGGACGGCCGGCCTGGCGGCGGCCCTTCTAGGGGGTGTATCGATCATCGCGCTCTCCTTCGCGTCGATCCTGCTCGGGCTGGGCGTCGATCACGGGATGCACGCGGGAAGCGCCTTTTCGAAAGAGCGCGCCAGCGGAGCCGGTTCTGGCGA
>JAWVZD010000219.1:0-4919 GCA_033722395.1 Thermoanaerobaculia bacterium
CATCAACCGGGTGGTTTACGACGTCACCAGCAAGCCGCCGGCGACCATCGAGTGGGAATGAGTCGCGCCGGGCGACCACGACTCGTCGTCCTGTCACGGCCCTCCTGCCACCTGTGCGACGAAATGTGCGCCGTCCTCGACCGGCACCTACCCCGATGGGAGTTGGAGTACGAGGTAGTCGACGTCGATTCGGACAGCGAGCTCCGCCGACGGTACGGAATGGTGATCCCTGTACTTCTGTGGAACGGTCACGAGGTTGCGAGGATCCGTCTGAGCTCACGGCGGCTCGAAGCGATCGCCCGCCGCCGTACGGGTGGCGAGGTCCCCGACTGAGGTGAACTCCGCTTCGACCCGGTCGAATCAGGTCGTGTCGGGGGGATCGGCCGATCGGAGCTGCATCGGGATCGGCGCGATGCGCTGCGGGTTCTTCTTCAGGTACTTGGCGAGGCGGCCGGCGAGGTGACGCTCGAGGGACTCGGCGTCGCCGCCGGGGGCCTTCTCCAGTGCTACCCAACCGCCCGCGGTCATGCCGTGACCACCGCCCTTTCCCCGAGTGCCGACGAGACGGCGCATCAATTGTCCGGCATCGGCACGCGTATTGGTGGTCCGTAACGACAGGTAGAGCCGGTCGCCGAAGCGCCCCGTGCACAGGGCCCAGGTCTTGCCTTCGAGGCGCACCAGGAGGTCGGCGAGCTCCGGCACGATGTCGGGTTGATCGATCTCGTGAAGATGGCTGACGATCAGCGTGCCGACTCCTTCGAGCGACTCGAGCGCGCCGTGCAAGTTGTGGAAGTAGCTCAACGGTAGGCGGGGTGTCTGGATGCGCCCCAAGGCGCGACTGTCGGCGAGAGGCACCAAGACCTCGTGCAGCTCGCGGTCGGCCTCGCAGAAGTCGCGGCGGAACTCCTGGGTCTCGGTGCGGATGGCGTACAGCAAGGCGGTGGCGAGCTGGCGGGAGAGGTCGACGCCGGCCTCTCGCAGGTACTCGGCGACGATCGTCGCGGTAGCGCCGTACTCGGGACGCACGTCGTGAAAGGCGGCACGCCGCGTGCGGGCGCGCAACGGGTGGTGGTCGAGAACGATCTCCGGCACTCGGTCGTCGGGAAGTTGGTTGTTCCCCGTCTGCGGCTGGGTGTCGACCAGGGCGAAATGGCGGTAGTGCTTCCAGTCGAGCTGCCGGACGTGACTCATCTTGATGCGCAGCAGGCGGACCATCTCGCGGTTCTCCGCCCGTCCGATGATGCCGCCGTAGGCCGTCGTGACCTCGCGCCCGTAGGCGGCGCGCAACAGGCGCGACAGGCCGGCGGCCGAGGCGATGGCATCGGGATCCGGGTTGTCGTGCATGAGCACCAGCCAATGACCGCGCATGGCGGCGCTCTCCATCGTCTCGGCCAGGAGCTCGAGCCGCTCCGCGGTATCGGAAGGGGGCATCCGTACGGATTCTAGCCCAGCCACGGCCGCCGGCGGCGATGCTACGATAGCCCTCCGTCGCCGGCCCGTCGGTCGGTCGCCACCATGATCCAGGAGCTCTTCCATATCGGACCGTTGTCGATCAGCCCCTTCGGGATCCTGCTCGCGCTGGCCTTTCTCGCCGCCTACTGGCAGCTGCAGCGGTCGTTCCGGCGCGTCGGCATCGGGGGGCAGGAGGAGGCCAGCGAGCTGCTGATCTGGGCCGGCGTCGGAGGGGTGCTGGGCGCCAAGCTCTACTACTCGTTGCTCTACGGTGACTGGAGTTTGCTGTGGTCGCGCTCGGGACTCGTCTGGTACGGCGGCTTCCTGCTCGGCGCCGTCGGCGTCGCCATCGCGATTCGACGCCGCCGGCTACCGTTCGCCACCGCTCTGGACTGCTGTGCGGTCAGTGTCGCTCTGGGGTATGCGATCGGACGGATCGGCTGCTTTCTGGTCGGCGACGACTACGGTCGCCCGACCGATCTGCCGTGGGGCATCGAGTTCCCGGTCGGCCTGCCGCCGACGACGGCCGGAGCCCTGCGGTCGGTCTTCGGCCTCGACATTCCGGCCGACGTCCCGGCCGATCGACTCCTGGCGGTCCATCCGACCCAGCTCTACGAAGCTCTGGCTGCGCTCGTCATCTGGAGGATCGGCGTCGGGCTCCTCCGACGAGAGCGCTCCCGTGGAACCGTCACCGCGGTCGTCGTCGGCCTGCTGGCGCTGGAGCGATTCGCCGTCGAGTTCGTGCGGGTCAAGGACGACCGCTTCTTCGGTTCGCTGACCCTGGCGCAGCTCATCAGCCTGGGGGTGGCGATCGTCTCCCTCTGGTGGTGGGCCTCGCGCCGCCGCCCCACTCCGAGCCGCACGGGATGAGCGCCGGCAGCCATCGCGTCCTGACCATCGCCGGTTCCGATTCCGGCGGCGGCGCCGGCATCCAGGCCGATCTGAAGACCTTCGCCGCACACGGCGTCTACGGGGCCTCGGCGCTGACCGCGGTCACCGCGCAGAACACCGTCGAAGTCCGTCGGGTCGTCGTGCTCGAGCCGGCGCTCGTTCGTAGCCAGATCGAGGCGGTGCTCGACGACATCGGCGTCGATGCGGTCAAGATCGGCATGCTGGGAGAGGCGGCGGTGGTGCGGGCGGTGGCGCGAGCCGTCGCCGCCCTCGAGGTACCGATCGTCCTCGACCCGGTGATGATCTCGAAGAGCGGTGAGAGGTTGCTCGACGACAGCGCCGTCGAGGCTCTGGTCGAGGAGCTGCTGCCGACCGCCACCCTGGTGACCCCGAATCTGCCGGAGCTCGAGCGCCTCACGGGTCGAGCGGTCGGCTCGCGAGCGGAGCGCGAGACGGCTGCGAGGCATCTCGCCGACCGTGGCCCCGCGGTCCTCGCCAAGGGCGGCCACGCCGGTGGGAACGAGGTCGCTGATCTGCTGTGGTGGCAGGGGAGAGCGCGGTGGATGCGCAATCCGCGCATCGACAGCTCGCAAACGCATGGCACGGGGTGCACCCTGTCGGCCGCGATCGCCGCCCGCCTGGCACGCGGTGAGGAACTACCGGAGGCGGTCGGTGGTGCGATCGACTATCTTCGCGAGGCGATCGCGGCGGCTCCGGGACTCGGACGCGGCCACGGCCCCGTGGATCACCTCGTGCGTCTGCGGCAGGGAACGACGGCATGAGCGCCGACTCGCCGGACGAGAGCGTCGATCTCCTGATCGTCGGCGGCGGTCCGACCGGCATCTCGATCGCCGCCGAGGCGACGCGCGCCGGTGTCGACGCGTTGATCGTGGAGAAGGGGCCGCTTCTCGCCAGCCTGCTCGACTTCCCGCGCGACATGGTGTTCTTCACCACGCGGGAGCGGCTCGAGATCGCCGACGTGCCGTTCGCCATCCCCGATCCGAAGCCGACGCGGCGGCAGGCCGTGAGCTACTACCACGGCGTGGCGCGCCGTTACGAGCTGGCGCTGGCGCTGCACGAGCGCGTCGAACGGATCGAGCCGACCGAGGGCGGCTTCTTGGTGACCGGTGTCGGGTCCGACGGTCGCCGGCTACGCCGCGCCCACGCGGTCGCGATGGCCACCGGCTACTACGACAATCCGAACCGTCTCGGTGTCGACGGGGAGGAGCTGCCGTGGGTCGCGCATCGCTTCGACGAGCCCCTACGTCACTTCGACGAGACGGTCCTCGTGGTCGGAGGCGGCAACTCGGCGGTCGAGGCGGCGATGGAGTTGTGGCGCTCGGGGGCGCGGGTCACCCTGGTGCATCGCGGCGAAGCGGTGCGGCCGAGCGTCAAGTACTGGCTCAGGCCCGACTTCGAGAACCGGGTCGAAGAGGGCAGCATCGCGGCGCGCTACGGCACCGTCGTGACCGCGTTCCGACCCGACGGACGGATCGAGCTCGAGGGCGAGGACGGCCATATGGAGATGGAGGTCGACGCCGCCTACGTCCTGATCGGCTACCAGCCGGACATGACGTTGCTCAGCCGGGCCGGCGTCGCGGTCGACGCGGAGTCGCTGGTGCCCGAGGTGGACCAGACGACCTGCGAGAGCAACGTGCCGGGCCTCTACGTCGCCGGTACGCTGCAGGCGGGGCGGGATACGAATCGGATCTTCATCGAGAACTCGCGCGATCACAGCAGCCGGATCGTGAACCATCTGGCGGCCCGCCTGCGCGCTCGGGCCTAGCGGAGCCGGGAATCCGGGACCGCGGGTACGCGTCTTGCAAGGTTAGCTTTCGGGAGCCCCTTGCGATCGGTCCGATCTCCGGAGCCGGCGAGGGCGCTCGGTGCGATGATGGAGACGACGATGGGATATAGATTCGATATCCGGCGATGCGCCGCGGCGACGGCGGCGGGACTGGCGTTGCTTCTCGCCGCGCCGCTCACCGCTCAAGAGCAACCTGCAGGCGAGGCCGGCGTCTTCGGGGAGATCATCGAGGTGCGGGTGATCAACCTCGAGGTCGTCGTGACCGATGAGGAGGGACGGAGGGTGACCGGGCTCACCCCCGATCAGTTCCGCTTGCTGGTCGACGGTGAGGAGGTACCGATCGAGTTCTTCACCGAGATCCGCTCCGGTGTCGCGATGGAGCAGCCGGGCGTCGAGCTGGGGATGGAGCTGGCCCCCGGGACCGCCGCCGGCGAGCCGGTCGGCACCAGCTATCTGGTCTTCCTCGACGAGTTCTTCTCGATCGCTCGCGATCGGAATCTGGTGCTCGACGCGCTGATCGATCAGCTCGGCGGAATGGGACCCCGGGACCGGGTCGCCGTCGTCGCCTTCGACGGTCGGTCGCTCGAGATGCTCAGCAGCTGGTCGACCTCGCCCGACGAGGTGCGGCAGGTGCTCGAGCAGGCGAAGGAGCGGCCGGCGAAGGGCCTGTCGCGGATCGCCGAACGCAACCGTTTCGACGAGACCGGCCGGGTCGTGCAACTCTCCGAGCTGCTACGGGGCAACGACGGGCAGCTCAGCCTCGAGACCA
>JAWVZD010000220.1:0-4917 GCA_033722395.1 Thermoanaerobaculia bacterium
ATCTAGGGCAAATTTGAGATCTGATAGTTCTTTGAGACTTTCTTTGAGCTTGGCGTTAATATAATTTTTTTCCGCGATCGCTTGTCCGTAAGCAGATTGCTGTTTTCGATCCAAAAGCTCCTCGCTCAACTGCTCCACCCGGTCCGTCAGCGACTCGACCTGCTCGCGCAGCCGGGCCATCTCGCCGTCCGGCGCGGGCTCGACCGAGGGCCGGGCGCGCGAGCCTTCCAGCCACTTCGAGGCCACCTCACCGAGCGTGACCAGGGCCACGATCATGATGATGAAGGTGAATACGCCCATCATCGCGTGCGGAAGACGGTTCTACCCCTTGCCGGTCTCCATACGAAGCGCTCCGAAAGCCGGTTTCGGAGCAACTCCCGGCCCGTCGGCCGGGCGGCCAAGAGTAACGCGGACGCGCGCAAAAAAAAAGAAACCCACGCCGACGGTCGGTCGGAGTGGGCTTCGCGAGCGGAACGGCGTCCTGCCCGGTGCGCCCCGAAAAAAGGAAAGGCCCCGCACGAGGCGGGGCCCCCCTTCCTGAGGCGAAGCGTACTGCCTGTACTGCCTGTGCTGCTACCCACGAGCGGGGAGGGCCGCCTTCCGGCCCTCCCGCCCGCCGAAGCCGGTCTTAGCCGGCGTTCCAGGTCACCGCGACGATCGAGGAGAGCGAGCTCATGTTGCCCTGATCCGTCCCGTCCTTCAGAACGGCCTCGTCCTCGGCGGCGATGATGAAGCAGTAGTTCACGGTCACGGCGGCCGTCGAAGGCTGCTGGATCGTGAACGACTCGTTGAAGCTGATCGCGTTCGTGCCGTCCGTGATGTCGACGTCGTTCTGGTCGACCTGGTTGGCGCTCGAGCCCACGCCCAGCTTCACGTCGTCGGTCAGAACGCGCTCGACTCGGCGCGCATGGGACTCGACTCGATGCAGCACTGGTACGGCCTACCGGAGGCGATGTTCGAGGGCAAGCTGGTGCAGAGCTATCCCGTCGGCTACGACTACAACGACGAGCAGGACCGCTTCTCGGAGGCCGGCCGCCTCTGGCAGCAGGCCGCTCCCCCGGGAAGTGTCAAGTGGAACCAGGTGATGGACGAGCTGGTCGCGCTCGACTTCACCATCGTGCCGACCTTCCACGCCTACGAGGCCACGCGCGACCTCTCCCGCATGATGCGGGCCGAGTGGCACGAGTTCTACACCCTGCCGGTCCTGTGGCGCTTCTATCTACCCGACCGCCTGGCGCACGCCTCCTACTGGTTCTACTGGGGCACCGAGGAGGAGGTCGCCTGGCGGGAGAACTACCACCTCTGGATGCAGTTCATCGACGAGTTCAAGAACCGCCGCGGGCGCGTCGCCGTGGGCTCGGATTCCGGCTACTCGTTCAACCTCTACGGCTTCTCCTTCGTGCGCGAGATGGAGCTCCTGCGCGAGGCCGGCTTTCACCCGCTCGAGGTGGTCAGGGCGGCGACCCTGCACGGTGCCCAGGCCCTGGGCATGGACGACGAGGTTGGCACCGTCGAGCCCGGCAAGCTCGCCGACCTGGTGGTGGTCGACGAGAACCCGCTGGAGAACCTCAAGGTCCTCTACGGCATCGGCGCCATGAAGCTCGACGAAGAGAACCGCATCGTCCGGGTCGGCGGCGTCAAGTACACCATTAAGGACGGCATCCTCTTCGACGCCCGCGAGCTCCTGGCCGACGTGCGCCGCATGGTGCGGGAGGCGAAAGAGTCCGAGGGCTACGAGATCACCATCCCGGGGCTCGACTACGAAAGCGACTGAGCGATGCGCTAACGGTCCGAACCGCCGGGCGCTGCTAGACTTCCCCGCATCATGAGAAAGACCCTCCTGCCGTCGTCCGCCGCTCTGTCGCTCGCTCTGCTCTCGATCGCTCTCCCGCTCCCCGCCTCGGAGCCAGTGGAGCCTCCAACCCCGAGCCCCGCCGAGCGCGCCGCGATCGCCGTCGTCGAGGCGCGCGCCGACGAGCTGATCGCCCTGAGCGACGAGATCTGGGCCTTCGAGGAGACGGCGTTCGAGGAGACGGAGTCGGCCGCGGCGCTCGCCGAGATGGCCGAGACCAACGGCTTCCGGGTGGACCGCGGCGTGGCGGAGATCCCGACCGCCTTCGTCGCCGAGTTCGGCGAAGGCCGCCCGATCGTCGGCATCCTGGGCGAGTTCGACGCGCTGCCGGGCCTGTCGCAGAAGCCCGTATCTCACACGGAGCCGGCGAACCCCGGCGGGGCCGGACACGGCTGCGGTCACAACGTCTTCGGTGTCGCCTCCTTGGGGGCTGCGATCGCCGTCAAGGAGTTGATCGAGACGGGCGAGCTCGAAGGGACGGTGCGCTTCTACGGCACGCCGGCCGAAGAGCGGTTCTTCGGCAAGCTCTGGATGATCCGCGAGGGGCTGTTCGACGACCTCGACGTCATCGTCGACTGGCACCCCGGTGACGAGACCAAGGCGAACGTCCAGTCGAGTCTCGCCCTGGTCGACTTCGTGGCCGAGTTCGAGGGCCAGGCGGCGCACGGCGCCGCCGACCCCTGGAACGGCCGGAGCGCCGGCGACGCCCTCGAGCTCTACACCACCGGCATCAACTACTACCGGGAGCACGTCGAGCCGACGGTGCGGATGCATTACCACATCCAGGATGCCGGCAAGGTGGTCAACGTGGTGCCGGACTACGCGCGGATCTTCGTGCGGGTGCGCGACACCGACCGCGAAGGGATGCAGAAGGTCTGGAAGCGGGTCGAGGAGATGGCCGAAGGCGCCGCCATCCTGGCCGACGTCACCTCCGAGGTGCGGCTCGTCTCGGGGGTGCACGAGCTCGTCCCCAACCGTGCCGCCGGTGCGCGGGTGCAGGAGAACCTCGAGTATCTCGGCGCCATCGAGTACACCGACGAGGAGCAAGCCTTCGCTCGCGAGATCCAGGAGGCCACCGGTAAAGAGCCGACCGGCATGACCTGGACGATCGAGCCTCTCGAGGAGACCCAGGAGCACCCCGGCGGCGGCTCGACCGACGCCGGTGACGTGAGCTTCGTCGTCCCGATGGCGCGTCTGTCGGTCGCCATCGCCCCGGAGGACACGCCGTGGCACTCGTGGGCCGTGGTCGCCTACGCCGGCATGTCGATCGGCCACAAGGGGCTCGTCTACGCCGCCAAGGCCCTCGCCATGACGATGGTCGATCTGTTCGAGGACGCCGAACTCAGAGAGGCGATGAAGGCCGAACACGCCGAGCGCGTCGGCGACTACGACTACGAGCCGATCATCCCGCCCGGGCCGCCGCCGCTCGGCGAATAGGCTCTCGCGTACGAAGTTCCGGCGCGCTCCTCGCGCTGGAGGCGGTTCCGAGCCACTGCTCGTCCGCTCCGGGATCACCTCCCGCCCGGCTCAGTGGTCGTGGCCTTCTTCGTCCTCTTCTCCGCCGAAGTGGAACGAGTGCGTGAGCCCCACCGAGATCGACGGCGAGAGATCGAGCTGGCCGCCTTCGGCGTCTAGGTTCTCGGGAAGCTTCAGGATGGCGTAGAGGCTCCAGTGGGGGGAGGGCGCCCAGGTCGCTCCGAAGTTCAGGATCAGGTCGGTCCGGCCGCTGTTGCGAGCCGCCTGGTCGCCCCAACGCGAGGCCTCCTCGTGATAGGCCTCGAGTTGGGCGAGCAGATCGACCGCTGCCAGTCGGAACGGCGGCTGAACGCCGAAGCCGGCCGACACCCGAGTCCCGGCGCGGAAGCCGTGGGAGTTCTCGTCGACGGGAACGCGCAGCCTCACCCACCCGGTGCCCTGCGTCTGGCCCCACCTCCGGTAGCCCTCGAGCCCGGCGACCGGATCGACGGTGCCGGTGCCGAAGAAGATGTGCTGGTGCTCGTGCCCCTCTTCACCGAGCTCGAACGGATCGGGCTCGGTTCCGCCGGTCGGAAGCGTCACGCCTCCGAGGGCGTCGAGGATCCAGCCCTCCTCCCCCGCCGCAGGCACCTGGAAGCGGAAGCGCCCGACGAGCTGCAGATCGGCGAGCCCCGAGATCGTCTCGGTACGGTGATGGATGCTCTCGAATCCCGCCAGGCGCTCCCCCTCTTCGTCCAGGAAGGTGGCGTCGACCCGCACCTCGCGGTACGGCACCTCGAGCTCGACGCCGACGCGCCGGGTCAGGCCCAGGCGAGCTACCAGATAGACGTTCAGCAGGTCGAGATCGAGGACGTGACGTCGCGCCTGCCTCTCGGGCGGCAGGCCCGGCTCGAACTGCTCCGGCTCCACCGAGTGCGAGGTGTCGAGCGCGGTCAGGGTCGAGGCGAACGTGAGGCTCAGGAGGCCCGGCTCGAGCTCGACGACTTCAGCGTAACCTCCTCCCGGGAGGTTCGGGTTGCTTCAGGCGCTTCAGGCACCACCCAGAGCGGGCGGCACCGAGACGGCCGCCACCAGGACGCCGACGACGGCGATCCGGAGCTTCACCGACGCCGTCCCTTTTCGATCGCCTTGCGAAGGCGCTCGAGATCGAGGCCCTCGATGGCGGCTACCTGCTTGCCCCGCAGGTCGTAGACGACGACGTACGGCAGGCCGGAGACCCGCTTCAAGTAGTGCTTCGCGACCGGTGTCTCCCAGTCGACGACGTTGATCTTGCGGAGCGCGACGTCGGACGACGACTCGAGAATGGCGTGCATCTCCCGATCGATCTCCTTACAGGGACCACACCAGTCGGCGTAGAAATCGAACACCGTAACCTTGCCGGGCACGTAGCTGGCGGCGATCTCGACGTCCTCCCCCTCGCGGGACAGCCACTCGACGTCGTGGGAGTCCGAGAAGTCGACCTCGGGGGTGTACGAGCCCGCGCCGGCGCCGACGACCGCTTCGTAGCCGGCGCCGTCGATGATCTCGACCAGGTCCTCCGGACCGACAGCGCCGGGATCGTAGTCGACGCGGACCTCGACCGTCTCCTC
>JAWVZD010000221.1:0-4915 GCA_033722395.1 Thermoanaerobaculia bacterium
CGTCTGCGCGGCGACCTCCATGTCGGCGATCTTGAACGCGACCGCCTGGAGCTTGCCGATCGGCTGCCCGTAGGCCTCGCGCTCGTTCGCGTACCGGGTGCACTCGTCGACGCAGCCCTGGATCAGACCGACCGCCAACGCGCTGATCAACGATCGCGAGCACGCGCGCTACACCAAGCACCTCGTGCGTTATCGCACCGGCCGCACCAGCATGCCGCCGCCCCCACCGCCGGAGGTCGAAGACGGTCCAGGCGGTCGACAGAGTGAGCCAGCGAGCCGCCTCGATCTCGGCCCGCGACTCGGCGATCCAGGTCTGGATCACCTCGCGCTCGGCGAGGGTCTCGCCCGGCGCGATCTGCCGCTCGACGACATGCTCGCACAGCAGGTCGAAGGCGCGCTCGGCGATCCCCAGCCAGCGCGTGACATGGTGGATCCGCCCCGGTCCGAGACGTTCCTGTGCCAGTACGAAGCCTTCGCCCCGTGGACCGACGAGATTCTCCCGCGGCACCCGGCAGTCGCGGTAGCGGATCTCCGCGTGGCTGAAGACGCCGCTACCACGATGGCCCATGACCGAGAGGTTGCGCACCGGCTCGAAACCCGGCGTGTCGGTGGGTACGAGGATCATGCTGGCCCGCCGGTGGCGCGCCTCCTCCGGGTCGGTCACCGCCATGACGATGGCGAACGCGGCGCCGTCGGCGCCGGTGGTGTACCACTTGCGCCCGTCGATCACCCACTCGTCGCCGTCGAGGACCGCACGGGTGGCGAGCATCGTCGGATTCGAGCCTGGCATGTCGGGCTCGGTCATCGAGAAGCAGCTGCGGATCTCCCCGGCGGCGAGCGGCGCCAGCCAGCGACCTCTCTGCTCCTTGCTACCGTGGAGCGCCAAGAGCTCGGCGTTGCCGGCGTCGGGAGCGTTGCAGCCGAAGGCGTAGTGGCCGAGCGGTGAGCGCCCCAGGACCTCGGAGAGCAGCGCAAAGTCGACCAACCCCAGCCCCATTCCACCGAGTTCGTCCGGGAGCTGCGGTGCCCACAGTCCGGCCTCGCGCACCCGCTGGCGAATCGCTTCCACCTCGGGTGCCACCTCGTTCCACGGTTGGTCGAGGAACCGCGGCTCGAGCGCCACCAGCTCCCGGTCGACGATGTCGCGCACGGTTTCGCCGCGCTCGCGTTGGGCTGCGGAGATCTCGAAATCCATGGCCGCAGTCTACCCGGGTGGCCGCCGTCGCGGCGGCATCTGTCGTAGCCTTGGCCGATGACCGAGATCGACCGACCCGCTCCGGTGCGCCCCGGTGAAGAGCTCGACGTCGAGGCGCTCGCGTCGTATCTGGCCGAGAGACGCCCCGATCTCGTCGGAGCGATCGAGGTCGAGCAATTTCCGAGCGGCTTCTCGAACCTGACCTACTCTGTGCGGATCGAGCGACCGGAGGAGGAGCCGCTCGAGCTCGTCCTGCGGCGGCCGCCGTTCGGGTCGCGTGTCGCGACGGCCCACGACATGGAGCGCGAGTACCACATCCTGGCGGCGCTGGCGGGGCGCTTCGCCACGGCGCCGCGGCCGCTGCTGCTGTGCACCGACCCGGAGGTGCTGGGGGCGCCGTTCTATCTGATGGAGCGGCTGACCGGGGTGGTGCTGCGCGGCCGCATCCCGTCCGCCGCGGCCCCCGATGCGCCCACGATGCGCGGCGTCGCCGGAGCGTTCGTCGATACCCTGGTCGAGCTCCATGGGCTCGATTTCGAGGCGGCGGGACTGGGCGATCTCGGCAAACCGAAGGGCTATGTCGAGCGACAGATCGACGGCTGGAGCCGGCGCTGGGAGGCGGCGCGCACCGACGAGGTGCCGGAGATGGAGCGCGCCGCTCGATGGCTCGCCGACTCGATGCCGGCCGAGTCCGGGGCGGCGCTCGTCCACAACGACTTCAAGTACGACAATCTGGTGCTCGACCCGGGCGACCTCACCCGCGTCGTCGGCGTCCTCGACTGGGAGATGGCGACCCTGGGCGATCCGCTGATGGACCTGGGGACCAGCCTGGGTTACTGGGTCGACCCGGTCGACCCGCCGGCGCTTCGCGCGCTGGCCCTGTCTCCGACCACGCTGCCGGGCAACCCGAGCCGCCTGGAGCTGGCCGAGCTCTACGCCGAGCGCAGCGGCCGCGACCTCGACGACCTGGTCTTCTACTACGTCTACGGCCTGTTCAAGATCGCCGTCATCATCCAGCAGATCTACTACCGGTACGACCAGGGGCTGACCCGGGACGAGCGCTTCGCCGGCCTCCTCCAGGGGGTGAGGGGGCTCGCCGCGATGGCCGAGCGCGCGGTCGAGACCGGGCGCGTCGATCGGCTCTTCGACCCCGCGTGAGCGCCTACCGCGCGCCCGCGAGTCCGCGCCACCCCGCGAGTCCGCGTCACCGAGGTGCCGGCCAGCGCGTCGACTCGGCCGAGCGGACGGCGATCGAGGAGGCGTGTCTTCGGGGGATGATGCTCACTCCCCTGTGCCGGCCGGTGGGGCGAACGGTGGGGGTCTCATCCGCGCCGTACAACTGGTGTCGAGACCCTCGACCGAGCCGGCGTCGAGGAAGCGCTCGATGAGGCCGACGAGGCAGCCGGCGCCGCGCATGCCGATGAAGCTGTGCTGGCCGTGCGGGATCTCGACCACCCGGGCGTTCGGCAGGGTCGCCGCCGCGTCGTGGGCCCAGGCGGGGGGCATCGCCGGGTCGTTCTCTCCCACCAGCAGGAGCGCCGGGACGTCCGAGCGCACCGGTTCGGAGAAGTCCTCCGGGAGCTCGCGCCGGGGCCACTCGGCGCAGCTCGCGACCAGGCTCTCGCCCCAACCGGCACCCATGAAGGTGCCACGGGCCGCTTCCCGCACTGCGGCGACGTCGGTCCGCGCCGCATCCTCGGAGCAGAGGATGGAGAGGAACGCCCCCTCGCTCACCCAGTCGGCCAGCAGCTCGGCCTGCGGTCCGGGCTGGGACGGGGGGAGTCGACCGGACCGGGCGACCATGTCGAGCAGCTGCGGGACGCGTGCCGCCTGCAGCGGGAAGAACAGCATCATGCGCACTCCGGCGGTGAAGAGTCCCCAGTCCGGACGATCGCCCAGCCGGTGCGGCAGCTCTGCGATCGTTTCGTCGAGACGGGGATAGCTCCGGAAGCACTCGGCTTCGGCGGCGCAGCTCTCGACCAGCGCGGCGAGGGCGTCGTCCAGGACCGGAGCGGCCTCGACCAGGACGTTGTGGGTGGTCGGATAGGGCGCCATCAGGATCATCGTGCGGATCCTGTCGGGATGTCGCGCCGCGAAGCGGAGCGCCGTTCGCGTGCCGTAGGAGCTGCCGAACAGATCGACCCGCTCGACGCCGAGCCGGTCGAGCAGCTCGACCAGATCCAGCACGACGTCGTCGGTGGTGTAATAGGCGAGATCGGCGTCTGGGGCCAGCGCTTCGCGGCAGGCGGCGACGCTCTCCGGGGTGGCCAGTCGACGGAATCCCTTCATCAGGTCGCAGTCGAGCGAGCCCGAGCGGCCGGTGCCCCGCTGGTCGACCAGGAGCAGCGCCCGATGCCGGCGGGCGCCGGCGAAGGTCTGGGCGTGGAGCAGCGCGAACTGCGAGACCGAGGCGCCCGGCCCGCCCTCGAGCACGACGACCGCCTCGCCCGGGAGCGGATCTTCAGTCGGCTCTTCGGTCGGGACTTCGGTCGGGTCGACGAGCACGAAGGGAAGCTCGATCGTCCGGCCTTCCGGTCGGTCCCGCCGCTCGAGGAGCTCGATCGAGCTGCAGCGCGCTCCGAGCGAACCGACCCGGCAGCGCTGCCATTCGACGCCGTCGTCGGCGCTCGTGGGCGTCGACAGGAGGAGCGCCGCCAGCGCGACCTGGCCGAGGCCCAGCTCGAGGCGTCGCATGGCGAGATCGTACCAATCACCGAGCGGCCGGACCCGGGTGTGACGGCGATCACAACCTACCGGGACAACTTCTTTGCATGCTATAGTTTGCATAGCGCTCAGCCAGAGTCCGGTCGACGCCACCGGCGACGAACGCCGGTGTAGAGCCGGAACCGAGGAGGTCGGCATGAAGATTCGCACACTCTCGCTCTTCGTACTCGCTTTCGTCGTCGCGGTCGCCCCGGCGGCGGCCGAGATCTATACCGTCAAGCTAGCCAACGGTAACGAGTTCGAGACCCAGTACAGGCCGAAGGAGGCCGGCTGGGACAGTGAGGTCATCCTCGTGCTGAGCGACGTCGGCAACTGGATCGCCGTCGAACGTGCGAGCATCGTCGAGGTCGAGGTGGCGACCGAGAGCGAAGGCTTCGGCAAGGTGATCGATACCCACACGGTCGCGCTCGGCTGGGCGCCGAACGACGCTCCCGTCGGCAACCCCGAGGAGAGCCTCGACCCAATGACGCGGCTGTTCAATTTCCTCGCCGCCGAGCGCGCCGATCAGCGCGACTACAGCGTGCAGCAGTTCGCCGAGCCGAGCGACCTGGGTCAGGGCGGTCTGCCGGTCTCCGGTCTGACGCAACCGGAATCGGGAGCCAGCAACTACTTCGGTGGCGGCAATACGGCCTTCCCGGTGCGGCAGGGCAGCGGGCAGCCGTCGCAGCCCGAGGTCATCGACCAGTAGCGTCGAGCGCGCGTCGTCTTCGGCGTGGCCACCGGGCCGCGCTCGCATCGTCCATCTCGACAGATCGTGAGGCCCTCCGCTCCGAGGGTCTCGGCCCCTCCCGGGGTCGCTGCGCCGAGCGTATGGCTCGATGGGGTAAGCTAGCGGCGTTCTTTATCAACTGATCGCGTGCAGTCGAGGCTCGGAGAGTTCCGGGCCTCTCGAGGGAAGCCGGTGTGAATCCGGCGCGGTCCCCGCCACTGTCATCGGGTACGAAACCGAACGGCCACTGCGAGGTGTGGGTCGTCGACTCGACGTCGACGGTCGCC
>JAWVZD010000222.1:0-4894 GCA_033722395.1 Thermoanaerobaculia bacterium
GGCCTCGTGGAGCGCTACCAGGTCGGCCGGCACAGCGAAAAGGTGCTCGACTATCTCGGCGCCAGCAGCTCGATCGGCACGCTGCTGGAGTACTTCACGGTCTATCTCCACATGCCGGAGAAGACCGAGGAGCCCTACAAGCTACGCCTCGTTCCGCGCTACCAGCGGATCGCCAAGCGGATCAAGGAGCTCGAGGTCTGGATCGAGGCGGAGCGCTACCTGCCGCTGCGCATGCGCTACACCGAGGCCGACGGCGACATCACGGAATACCGTTTCTCCGACTTCCGCGTCAATCGGGAGATCCCGCCCTCGCGCTTCGAGCTCGATCTGCCGGCTGGTGTGGAGATCGAGGACCGGCAGCTCGGACAGCGTCGCACCGGAGGCTGACGAGCCCCCGGGATGCCCCTCGAGTTCGAGATCCTGGCGACCGACGGCGCCGCCCGGCGCGGCCGCTTGACGACGCCGCACGGTGTCGTCGAGACGCCCGCCTTCGCTCCGGTCGGGACCCAGGGTGCGGTCAAGGGTCTCGGACCGCTCGATCTCGAGTCCCTCGGTGCCCAGCTCATGCTGTCGAACTTGTACCACCTGGCGCTGCGGCCGGGCATCGACCGACTGGAGGCGCTCGGCGGGTTGCACCGCTTCGCCGGCTGGGAGCGACCGATCCTCACCGACAGCGGCGGCTATCAGGTGTTCAGCCTGGCCAGGTTGCGCACGATCGACGACGAAGGGGTGACCTTCCGCAGCCACCTGGACGGTGACGAGGTCCGCTTCACGCCCGCCTGGGTGGCGCGCGCTCAAGCCCGCCTGGGGGTCGATTTGGCGATGATGCTGGACGAGTGTCCTCCCTGGCCGGTCTCCGAGGAGGAGGCCGGCGAGGCGCTGGACCGCACCCTGGCATGGGCCGAGCGGGGGCGGGCGGCCTGGGATGGCGAAGGCGGCTTCTTCGGCATCGTCCAGGGAAGCGTTTTCTCGTTCCTCAGGCAGCGGGCGGTCGACGCCCTCGCCGAGCTCGAGTTCGACGGCTACGCCATCGGCGGTGTCAGCGTCGGCGAGCCGCCGGCGCTCAGGCGTCGGGTAGTCGAGGAGACCGCGCCCCTCCTGCCGACCGACAAGCCGCGCTACCTGATGGGGGTCGGCCGGCCGGAGGACATCCTGCACGCGGTCCGCCAAGGCGTCGATCTGTTCGATTGCGTGCTGCCGACGCGCAACGCCCGTCACGGCCAGCTGCTGACCGCAGGTGGCGTGCTGCGAATCAAGAACGCCCGGTTCCGCGACGACGATCGGCCGCTCGACTCCGACTGCCCCTGCCCGGTCTGCGCGCGGCTCTCCCGGGCGACGCTGAATCATCTCTACCGCATCGGAGAGATCACCGCGCAGGTCCTGGGCACGGTTCACAACCTGCGTGTCTACCTTGACTTTATGCAGGATCTCAGGGATGCTACGTCGTCCGGAACGCTGGCCCGCCTGGAGCGTCGAGACGCCCGTCGAGAGGTAGGTCGAGAGGCAGCCGGTGGGTCGGAGACAGTGCCCCAGGAGCGACCGCAGGAGGCCGCTGTCAGCCCGCCTTCCCAGGATCCGGTTCCACGGCAGTAGCAGCTCGCGGTGATCGGCCGAATGGGGTGAGACCGTCGCGTCAGCGCTCGGAGTAGACAGCCCGGGAGTGATCATGCATTCAGTCGACCCGATTCTCGCCTTCACCAACGGCTCGGCGCCGTCGGCGCTGGTGCAATTCGTACCGATCATTCTGATCTTCGCGATCTTCTACTTCCTGCTCCTGGCGCCGATGCGTCGGCGGCAGAAGGCGTTGCAGAAGACGATCGAGAACCTGAAGCGAGGCGACCGGGTGGTGACGACGGGGGGTTTCTACGGCCGCGTCGTGGCGATCGAGGAGAACGACCTGATCCTGGAGCTGGCCGACAACGTCAAGGTCCGGGTGGCGAAGTCGGCGGTCGCCGGGCTCGAGGACGAGGAGTAGAGCGAGAGATGGACAAGAGCCTTTTGTGGCGTGGCGGGATCATCGTGGCCGTCGTCCTGGTGGCGGCGCTGTCCGCCTACCCGCTCGACGAGAGCATCAAGCTGGGGCTCGATCTGCGCGGCGGCATCCACCTGGTGCTCGAAGTGCAGGTCGAGGACGCCCTGCGCTCGGAATCGGATCGGGATCTGGAGGACTTTCTCAGCCAGCTGGAGGAGCGTGGACTCGGCCCGGCGTCGGGCGAGCGCACCTCGTTGACCACCTTCGAGGTGACCGGAATCGACTCGGAGGACGACGAGGCGGTCGAGGAGATCGCCGAGGAGTACCTGCAGGGCTGGGACTGGGTGCGCCGTGGCGAGTATCTGCGCTTCGAGATGACGGCGCAGAACGCCAGCGAGATCCGTGACCTGGCGGTGGTGCAGGCCGAGCAGACGATCCGCAATCGGGTCGATGCCTTCGGTGTCGCCGAGCCGGTGATCCAGCGCCAGGGGATCGGTGGCTCTCGGATCGTCGTACAGCTGCCCGGCGTCGACGATCCCGAGCGGGTCAAGAATCTGATCAAGAACACCGCGTTCCTCGAGTTCCGTCTGGTCGACTATCCGCTGGGCGGGGGTTGTGCGTCGAGCCGCAGCGAGGTGCTGTCGAGCTACGGAGGCCAGCTTCCCGGCCATCTCGAGATGCTCGAGCAGGACATCCGCGACGAGCAGGGCGACGTGATCGGCGAATCGTACTGCGCCGTCCAGAAGCGACCGGTCGTCACCGGCCGCGAGCTCAAGGACGCCCGACCCGGGCTCGGCCAGTTCAACCAGCCGGTGGTCAATTTCAGCTTCACCCACGAGGGCGGACAGCGCTTCGCCGAGGCGACGGGCGAGAACGTCGGCCGCGGCCTGGCGATCGTCCTCGACGGGCGAATCATCACCGCGCCGAACATCAAGTCGCGGATCGCCGATCGGGGCGTGATCGAGGGCAGCTTCACGCAGGAGGAGGTGCAGGACCTCTCGACGGTTCTGCGCTCCGGTGCCCTACCGGCCGCCATCACCTACCTCGAAGAGCGCACCGTCGGACCGTCGCTCGGTCGCGACTCGATTCGGCAGGGTCTCCGAGCGGGGCTGATCGGTGGTGTCCTCGTGGTGGTGGTGATCCTGCTCTTCTACCGCCTGACCGGGATCAACGCGGTGCTGGCTCTGACCCTCAACATCGTCTTGATCTTCGGTTGCCTGGCCTATTTCGGCGCCACCCTGACGCTGCCGGGGATCGCCGGCATCGTCTTGACGATCGGCATGGCGGTGGATGCCAACGTGCTGGTGTTCGAGCGCATCAAGGAGGAGCTGCGCAAGGGGCGCACGGTGCGCTCGGGCGTCGCTGCCGGGTTCGCCAAGGCGCTGTCTTCGATCCTCGACGCCAACATCACCACTCTGATCGCCGCCCTGTTCCTCTTCCAGTTCGGGACCGGTCCGATCCGCGGCTTTGCCGTGACCCTTTCGGTCGGAATCCTGGCCTCGCTGTTCACCGCCATCTTCGTCAGTCGCTGGCTGTTCGACCTCTACATGAGTCGCGGCCGGCGCGTCACCAAGCTGTCGATCTGAGGTCGGAACGATGGACTTCCTCGCCGATACCAAGATCGATTTCATGAAGTACCGCAAGGGCTGGATCGCCTTCTCCCTGCTCCTCGCCCTGGCCGGTCTCACCGAAGTCTTGGTCGATCGCCTCAACATGGGAATCGACTTCGCGGGTGGCACGCAGCTGACGGTCAAGCTGGCCGAGAAGCCGCGCATCGACGCGCTGCGCGACGCCTTCGCCGAGGCCGGCATCGCCGACGCTCAGATCCAGCGCTTCGGTGACGAGGAGGACAACGAGGTGCTGATCAAGACCTCGGTCGTGGCGGGCGACGAGGAGGGCAGCCGGGACGAGATCGTCACCATCCTCGATCGCTTCTACGATCAGGCCGAGGGCGAGGGCATCGATCTCAACCGGCGCGGCGCCGACGCGGTCGAGAACTTGCTCGTCGCCGAGGATCCGGATGGCATCGGCGGCACACCGGAGGCCCGCCGCACGCACTACGGGCCGATCGCCGAAGCGGTGCTCGATCAGCGGGAGATCGACGGTCTGCTGGAGAGTTGGGAGACTCTGGAGAGCGTCGAGGGCCTCTCCGCGGCCGCGCTCGACCTGCTGCGCGAACGCAGCGAGTTGGGAGCGTTCGCGGTGCTCGGGGCGGAGCACGTTGGTCCGCAGATCGGCGCGGAGCTGCGCGCCAAGGGCATCCTGGCGGTCGTCATGTCCCTGATCGGGATGCTGGTCTACATCTGGATGCGCTTCGAGCTGCGCTTCGGTATCGGGGCGCTGATCGCCACCATGCACGATGTCGCCATCACGCTCGGCCTGTTCGCCTGGTTCGGCTTCGAGTTCAACCTGACGACGATCGCGGCCTTTCTGACCCTGGTCGGTTACTCCGTCAACGACAGTGTGGTGGTGTTCGACCGGGTGCGCGAGAACCTGCGGCGCAGCCGGGTCGAGCCGCTGGTCGACGTGATGAATCAGAGCTTGAATCAGATGCTCTCCCGCACTGTGCTGACCTCGGGGACGACGCTCCTCGCGGTCGGCAGCCTGCTGTTTCTGGGGGGCGACGTTCTGCGCGGCTTCTCGTTCATCATGACCTGCGGCATCCTGATCGGTACCTACTCGTCGATCTACATCGCGGCGCCGGCGACCGAGTGGATGGATCGCCGGTTCTTCAGCAAGAACCGTTGACGATCGGGATCGGCGCCCTGTAGAAGGGGGTCATGCAGTACGAGCTGCGACCGTCCGATCCGGACGCAGCTCGCGAGCTCGCTCGGGCGTGCGGTGTCGGTCCGACGACGGCACAGGTGCTTCTGCACCGCGGTCTGAGCGACGAGGCGAGCGCGAGGGATTTCCTCGCCCCGA
>JAWVZD010000223.1:0-4891 GCA_033722395.1 Thermoanaerobaculia bacterium
GGCCGAACCCGAGCCGACCTGGACGTTCCAAGCGACCGGCGACGTCGAAGCGACGGCGGCAATCGCCGACGGGCGGGTTTTCGTCCCGACCCTCGAGGGGACGCTTCACGCCCTCGAGCTCGCCTCCGGAGCCGAGCTCTGGACCTACCGCACCGAGTTCGAGATCAAGTCGTCGCCGTTGGTGCTCGATGGACGGGTCTACTTCGGCGACGAAGGGGGGACGCTCCACGCCCTCGCCGCCGGCGACGGCTCGCGGATCTGGAGCTTCTCCGCCGAGGCCGCCATCACATCCTCGATCAACCACGGCGACGGCTGCCTCGTCTTCGGCTCCTACGACGGCTACATCTACTGCGTCGAGGCCGATTCCGGCGAGTTGCGTTGGAAGGTGGAAACACAGGGCTATGTCCACGGCACGCCGGCGGTGATCGGCGACCGGGTCGTCTCGGCCGGCTGCGACGGCTACCTGCGCGTCGTCGCTCTCTCCAGCGGCGAGGTCCTGCAGGAGATCTCGGTCGACGGGTACGTCGGCGCCAGTCCCGCGGTGGTCGACGGCCGAGCCTACGTCGGCTCGTTCGAGAACGAGGTTTTGGCGGTCGACCTCGAGGCGGCACGGATCGCCTGGCGGTACCGCCCCGACCGGAAGTTCCCCTTCTACTCCTCCGCCGCGGTCGGGGACGATCTGGTAGTGGTGGGCGGGCGGGACAAGCGACTCCATGCGCTCCACCGCGAAAGCGGCGAGACGGCCTGGAGCTACACGACCCGGTCGCGCATCGACTCGTCGCCCGTCATCGTCGACGAGCGCGTCTTCGTCGGTACCGACGCCGGAGCGCTCCTCGCCTTGGATCTCGAGACGGGGGAAGAGGCGTGGCGCTTCGACACCGGCTCCGGATTCGCCGCCTCGCCGGCGGTCGTTCCCGGCCGACTGGTGATCGCTACCATCGAAGGATTGGTCATCTGTTTCGCGGGATGAGAGAATCGGCCCGACGGCCGTGGCACACCGAGGCCGGTCCGCCGGGCGAGGTGTCATGTCAAAAGTTGCAAATCGCTGAACCCACGGGCCGGTCCCACCGTATCCAACATAGTCCTCGCGGGGAGAGATGACACGAGCAGAGCCAGCCACCTCCGGCATCCGAGCCAAAGAGACCGAGGTCGGGAGTGTCTTCGTCTCGAACTATCCGCCGTTCTCCTTCTGGAGCGCCGAGGCGATCGACGACGTCGTCGCTCGGCTCGACGAGCCGGCCGAGCCCGGAACGCCGCTCGGCCTCTACGTCCACATCCCCTTCTGCCGCAAGCGCTGCAAGTTCTGCTACTTCAAGGTCTATACCGAGAAGGACAGCGGCGAGATCGCCGCCTACATCGACGGCGTCTGTCGCGAGGCGGAGCTCTACGCCGGCCGGCGCGCCCTCGCCGACCGACCGCTCGGCTTCGTCTATCTCGGCGGCGGCACCCCCTCCTACATCAGCGTCAAGCACCTCGAAGTGCTCCTCGACCGGCTGCGGTCGAGCTTCGACTGGAGTGAGGTCGAGGAGTTCACCTTCGAGTGCGAGCCGGGGACCCTGACCCGCACCAAGCTCGAAGCGATCCGTGCTGCCGGTGTGACCCGCTTGAGCCTCGGCGTAGAGAACTTCGATGACGAGATCCTCCGGGCGAACGGCCGCGCGCACGTCTCCAAGGAGATCTATCGCGTCATGCCGTGGATCGAGGAGCTCGACTTCGATCAGCTCAACATCGATCTGATCGCCGGCATGATCGGCGAGTCGTGGGAGACCTGGAAGGACTCGGTCGACAAGACCATCGAGCTCGCCCCCGACAGCGTGACGATCTATCAGATGGAGCTGCCGTACAACACCCGTTTCTCGGCCGACCTGATGTCGGGCGACGACGAGCTCGAGGTCGCCGACTGGCCGACCAAGCGGGCCTGGCACGACTACGCCATCGAACGCTTGAGCGAGGCCGGGTATCACGTGTCGAGCGCCTACACGATGGTCAAGGATCCGAGCTGCCGCTTCGTCTACCGGGACGCCCTGTGGCACGGTGCCGACCTCATCGGTCTCGGGGTCTCCTCGTTCTCGCATCTGGGCGAGTTCCACTTCCAGAACAGCTCGTCGTGGGTGCCGTATCTCGAGGCGATCGATCAAGGCCGGCTACCGATCGCGCGCGCCTTCGAGACCGGGAACGAGGAGCGCCTGACGCGCGAGATGATCCTGCAGCTCAAGCTCGGCGAGATCGAGCCGCAGAGCTTCGAGGAGAAGTTCGGCGTCGATATCACCGAGCGCTGGGCCGACGAGTGGAAACGCCTGGAGGAAGAAGAGATGCTCGCCGTCGACGACGACTCGATCGAGCTCTCCCGCCAGGGGCTGCTGCAGGTCGACAGCCTGCTGCCCAACTTCTACGCCGAGCGCTACCGCGGCGGCCGCTACACCTGATCCGGACCGGAATCCTGGATGCCGCCGAACGTGTGGTCCCACTCGTGGCGAAGACAGTGCCCAGATCGCCGACACCCCGATAGGAGAGATTCGATCATGATCCGACTCGCGAGACTCTCGGCCCTCGCTCTCACTCTGACCCTCTCGGCTCCCACCCTGGTGCCGGCCCAGGAGCCGACCGCTCGCGAGGAGACCGACAGCGACGATCCGCAGCTCGAGCAGCAGGAGGAGATCCTCGTCGAGGACACCCTCCCCTACCTCCCCGAGTCGAACACCATCACCACCAAGCTGCCGCTGCCGCTCGACGAGACCCCCGCCAGCGTCGGGGTGGTGACGGCGCCGATCCTCCACGAGCAGAACGCCACCGTATTGGGCGACGCGCTCGAGAACGTCAGCGGTCTCAATGTCCAGACCGGCAACGGGGTCTTCGACTTCTACGTCGTACGGGGCCTCGACTCGGTCTCCTCGGGCTTGATCCTGACCGACGGGGCGCCGGAGCCGGAGTCCAGCTTCTACCAGCTCTACAACGTCGACCGGGTGGAGGTGCTCAAGGGACCCTCGAGCTTCCTTTACGGCGGAAGTCCGCTGGCCGGCACGGTCAATCTGGTGCGCAAACAGCCTCTCCCGGCCGACTTCGGACGCGTCGCGGTCTCCACCGGAAGCTATTCGACCGGCGAAGCCGTCGTCGACTGGAACACGGCGCGCGACGACGGCAGCCTGGCGTTTCGCCTGAACGCCCTCTATCGCGACTCCGAGGGCTACCGCAACGACAAGCAGAGCGAGGTCGTGGCGATCAACCCCTCTCTCACCTGGACGCCGGACGAGCGCACGCGGCTCAATCTGAGCCTGGAGCATCTGAGCAACGACTACAGCCCCGACGCCGGCTTGCCGCTCCTCTTCGGGGCTCGGGTGCCGGACGTGCCACGAGAGCGCTCCTACCAGTCACCGTTCGATCGCTCCGAGCAGGAGATCGATCGGCTGCAGCTCGACATCGAGCGCCAGCTCTCCGACGACGCCACCCTGCGCGGCAAGCTCTACTACCGCCGTCTCGACTGGAAGTCCGACGGTACGCTGTTCGGCGGCGTCTTCCCGTCGGCCACCGGCTCGCTCGAGCTGTCGCGCTTCCTGGGTGATCTCGACGACGAGCAGGAGTTCTTCGGAGCGCAGATCGAGTATCTGCTCCGAGCGACCACCGGCGAGGTGACGCACAACCTGCTCTTCGGACTGGAGCTCACCGAGCTCACCGACGAGTTCACCTTCGTGCCCCTGCTGCTGCCGAGCATCGATCTCTTCGAGCCGATAGAGACCGCGACCCAGCCGCTCTTCCCGATCCCGGGCCAGAGCCTCGCCGCCGACGCCGAGACCACCGTGGTGGCGCCGTATCTCGTCGACCAGATCACCCTGACCGATCGACTGCAGGTGCTGGTCGGCGTGCGTTGGGACAGCACCGAGTTCGAAGAACGGCTGCTGCCCACCTCGCGCGACGACGACGAGCTCAGTCCCTTGGTCGGCGTGCTCTTCGCGCTGACCGATTCGGTCTCGCTCTACGCCAACGCGGGCAGCGCCTTCGCCCCGCCGTCGACCTTCGGCCTCCAGCCCGATCGCGTCCCGGAGGAGAGTACCCAGTACGAACTCGGAGCGAAGATCGAGTTCGGTTCTGCCGTCGAGGCCAGCCTGGCGCTCTTCGAGCTCGAACGGGAGAACATCCCCATTCCGGACGATTTCGGCATCACCCGCCAGGTCGGCGACCAGGAGGCTCGCGGCGTCGAGCTCGAGGTGTCGGCCGAACTGGCGCCGCGCACCCGTCTCATAGTGGCCTACGCCTACACCGACGGTGAGCTCACCCGTTTCAACGAGCTCGTTCAGGTCGCTCTCTTCCCGCCGACCTTCCTGACTCTCGACCGCTCCGGCAACACCCCCGCCTTCACTCCGGAGCACCTCCTCAACGCCTGGTTCAGCCGGCACTGGGAGAACGGTTTCGGTTTCGGCGCCGGCGGGCGCTACGTCAGCTCGCAGTTCATCGCCGAGGACAACCTGTTCGAGATCGACGACTACTACACCCTGGACGCCTCGCTCTTCTATCGCTTCGACAGCTGGCGCCTGGCGCTCTACCTGGAGAACCTGACGGGCGAGGAGTATCTGACGCGCGGCTTCGGAGGGAGCTCGGTGATCCCGGCACCCGAATCTTCCGCCCAGCTCGCGATCGAATATCTCTTCTGAGGCCGAACCGGACACGAATCGGAAGAGATGAGCGAGCAGTCACACGATGTCGTCGTCATCGGCGGCGGTCCCGCCGGGGCCTGCGCCGCCACACTGGCGGCACGACACGGGCACGGCGTGGTCCTTCTCGAGCGCTCCACCGAGCCGCGCTTCAAGATCGGCGAGTCTCTGATGCCGGCGACCTACTGGACGTTCGAGCGCCTGGGGATGCTGGAGCGGATGCGGCGGAGCCCGTTCACCCGCAA
>JAWVZD010000224.1:0-4891 GCA_033722395.1 Thermoanaerobaculia bacterium
CGAGCTGGCCGACGAAGAGACCCTGGTGGCGATCAAGGAGTCCTCGGACGACGTCCGCCGGGTGACCGACATCGTCAACGCCGTGGGCGACCGCTACACCCTCTTCTGCGGCGTCGACGACCTGGCGCTCGAGGCGATCCTGATGGGTGCCGAGGGCTGGGTGGCGGGCCTGGTCAACGCCTTCCCGCGCGAGACCGTGGCCATCTGGGAGCTCGCCACCGCCGGCCGGGTCGACGAGGCGCGGGCGATCTACCGCTGGTTCGCACCGCTCCTGCACCTCGACACCGACGTCAAGCTGGTGCAGTACATCAAGCTCGCCGTCGCCGAGGTCGGTTTGGGGAGCGAGGCGGTCCGCCCGCCCCGTCTTCCCCTCGAAGGTGCCGAGCGCGAGCGCGTGCTGGAGGTCATCCGGCAGGGAATCACGAGGCGCCCCGATCTGGGCTGACGCTCGACTATTCGTGCGCCGCCCGCGCCAGCGTCTGCACGAACTCGACCGGTGTCTGGAGCCTCAGCTGGCCGTTCTGACTGGTCGTGCGGCGGATCGTCCGCGGCTCCGCCGGGCCCGGGGGGTGGAGGAAGAGGGCCGGGTAGCCGCGCACGCCGTAGGCCGACGCCAGCTGTGCCTCCTCACGGCCGGCCTCGGGGTTGATGGTCACCCGCACCAGCTTGTCGAGGTAGATCTCGACCTCCTCGGAGGCGAGGAGGCTGTCCTCGAACTGCCGGCAGTAGGGGCACCAGTCGGTGCGGAAGTAGACCAGCAGCGGCTTGTTGCCGGAACGGGCCTCCTCTACCGCGCGCTCGAAGCCGTCCGCACCCTCGAACCAGTCGACGGGCGAGAAGTCGGCCAGCGCTGGCGAGCCGGTCGACAGCGACACCAGCACGGTGGCAACGAGGGCGAAGAAAACGAGAGCGGCGCGTCGCATGCAAAGAATCGTATCAGCGCCCGCGGCGATTCTCCGTGACGTCGTCAGAACGACCGTCGTACGGCGAAGTGGCCGGTGAAGTCCTGCGTCGTCTCGCCGTCGATGTCCTCTAGGAAGGCGAAGTCGATCCGCCAGCGGGGCGCCGGACGCCAGGCGCCGCCGAGGGTCAGGGTGCCGCTCGAGTCGTCGCTCGCCGGTAGCGCCGCCCCGAGGAGTGGCGACTGCTCGTACCCCCACTGCACTACCAGGGCGAGATTCCTCCCGAAGCCCCGCTCGAGCACCAGGTCGGCCACCCAGTTGTGGCGCGTCTCGACCGCGGCGCGCTCGAAGGCTTCGGGGGTGCGCTGCAGCTGCCGGGCGAGGCTCCCGGTCAGACGGTACCTGGTCCACGAGCGGTGGACGGTCACCCCGAGGCCGGCCTCGACCTCGCCGCTCCCGAAACCGCGGCTCTCGTCGCCGCTCGGCAGCTCGACGGCCGCCCGCAGCGTCACCGCCGGCCCCGACCGACCCCGCTCTGGCAGCCGCCAATCGATCCCCACCGAGACGTCGCCCGGCTCGGTGGCGTCCTCCACGAGCTCGAAGGCCAGCCGGCGGTCGTGGATCAGCAGGAAGGCGAACTGGTCGTCCGGGTTCTCGTCGCGGCCCTCCTGGTCGAAGCCGAAGGTTTCGTGGTACTCCTCGACGAGATGATCGAGGAACCCGCCGGTGCCGTACAGGATCGGTACCTCGACCCACAGCGCGAGATCGCGCCCCAGGCCGACGCGGGCGGCGAAGGTGTTGCGCCAGATCTCGCCGTCGAGGGAGGCCAAGTCCGTGCCCTGGCGCTCGTCGACGCGGAAGAAGCTCGAGTAGTCGCTCCTCCAAGCGACCTCGCCGCGGCCGGCCGGGGGGAGGTCGATCGGTGCGGCGCCGAGACGCGGGAAGATCAGCCACAGCGGGTTCTGCACCCGGACTTCGAGCGATCCCGCGACGAGCGGCTCCTTGCCGTCGTCTGCCGGGCCGTCGTCTGCCGGCGCGGGGGCTGAAAGAAGCAGCAGGCAGAGGAGCGCCGTCGTCGAGCTGGAGACTCGGGGCATCGGTCGGAGCGAGCGCCGGTCAGAAGAAGAGCACCACGACGTAGACCAGGTAGGAGGCCAGCAGCAGGCCGCCCCGCTTCGGGCCGATGCGCATGCGAAACCAGAGGAGCGGCACGATGGCGATCGAGAAGGCGAGCATCACCCACAGGTCGACGGCGACCGAGGCGAAAGGGATGTCGAGGGGGTGGACGAGGAGCGTGAAGCCCATGATGCAGAGGATGTTGAAGATGTTCGAGCCGATCAGGTTTCCCAGGATGAGATCGCCCTCGGCCTTGAGCGCCGCCACTACCACCGTAGCGAGCTCCGGCAGGCTGGTGCCGACCGCCACCAGGGTCAGCCCGATGATGCGCTGCGACACCCCGAGATCCGAGGCGACACCGATCGCGCCATCGATCAGGATACGCGCACCGATCGCCAGCAACCCGACGCCGAGCGCCACCCGCAGGCCGCTTCCCAGCGGCGAAGGGAGCGGCTCGTCGTCCGGGCCCTGCACGGGTACCTCGGCACCTGCCCGGAACAGGAACCAGAGATAGAAGACCAGCAGAGCGAGAAAGAGCACCCCCATCGGCCGGCCGAGCGCCCCGGCCGCGACCGCGCCGACCAAGACCACGCTCACCAGCACCATGAACGGTACCTCCCGCCGCAGGAAGGCGACGGTAGCGGCGAGGGGGTAGATCAGGCCGGCGACGCCGAGGATCAGGCCGATATTGGCGATGTTCGAGCCGATGACGTTGGCCAGCGCGATCTCGGGGGCGTCGCGGAAGACCGCTGCGGTGATCGACGCGGCGAGCTCGGGGGCCGAGGTGCCGAAGGCGATGACGGTCAGCCCGATGACCAGGTTGCTGACGCCGAAGCGACGCGCCAGCCCGCTCGCACCGCCCACCAGGTGCTCGCCCCCGTAGTAGAGGAGCACGATGCCGCCGGCGGTGAGGGTGAAGTCGAGAAGCACGGCGGGATTGTCGCACAGCCCGGTCCCGCTCGCCGCCGCCGGCCGGCTGATACGCTGCGCCCATGCCGGAAGAGAATCTGCAAGTCCGACTCGCCGCCCGCCCCGAGGGTCGTCCGAAGCGCGACGATTTCGACATCGTCGAGGAGCCGGTCGCCGAGCCGAGCGAGGGCGAGGTGCTGGTCCGCGAGCGCTTCCTGTCGCTCGACCCGGCGATCCGCGGTTGGATGGCGGACCGCAAATCGTACGTTCCGCCGATCGGTATCGGCGAGGTGATGCGAGGTCTAGGCGTCGGGGAGGTGGTGCGCTCCGAGGCCGACGGCTTCTCCGAGGGCGACACGGTCGCCGGGCTCCTGGGATGGCAACGCTTCGCCGTCGTCGCGGCCGACGAGCTCCAGCGCGTGCCGCCGGGCATCGATCCGAAGCTCGCCCTGGGACCGCTCGGCATGACCGGCCTGACCGCCTATTTCGGGCTGCTCGACGTCGGCGAGCCGCGCCAAGGAGAGACCGTGCTGGTCTCGGGGGCGGCTGGAGCGGTCGGCTCGGTGGTCGGTCAGCTGGCCAAGATCAAGGGCTGCCGGGCCGTCGGCACCGCCGGGACCGACGAGAAGTGCCGCTGGCTGACCGAGACGGCCGGGTTCGACGCTGCGATCAACTACAGAACGGTCGAGAGCCTCGACGAGGCGATCGGCGAGCACTGTCCCGACGGCGTCGACATCTACTTCGACAACGTCGGTGGCGAGATCCTGGACACGGCGTTGAAGCACCTCGCGCGAGGCGCGCGGGTGGTCATCTGCGGCGCCATCTCGATCTACAACGCCACCGAGCCGCCCCCAGGGCCGAGGAACTACATGCAGCTGCTGGTGCAGCGGGCGCGGATGGAGGGCTTCCTGGTGATGGACTACCGCGACCGCTACGCTGCCGCCCAAGTCGAGCTCGGCTCCTGGCTCGCCGCCGGGCGGATCGAGTACCGCTTCCACGTCGTCGACGGACTGGAGAACGCGCCCGAGGCGCTGAACATGCTCTTCGACGGCTCGAAAGAGGGCAAGCTCCTGGTGCGGGTCGACTGAGGTGTCCGCACCGCTCCGGCTGAAGCTCTCGATGGGTGCGGCGATGGCGATCGGCCTCGCCTACGTCGTCTGGCTGGCGTGGGCCGAAGGTTGGCGTCTGTGGGTGGTGATCGGGGTGATGGCCCTGGTCGGGGTCCTGGGTGGCGCCGTCCACCTGGCGATGGGGATGGCGCGGCAGCGCGACGGGCTCGACGCCGGCGAAGGCGAGCGATTCCCGGACGAGACGGAGCGGTGACGGGGGGCTCGGTCGCGGCGAGCTCCACGGCTCGCGAGGGTCGAGAAATGATGCGAACGGCGCTTGCGCGAATCGGCGGACCGTTACTGTTCCTCGTTGCGCTCCTGGGCGCCGACGCCGGCTCGGTCGGCGACTCCGAGCGCGCGGCGGCGCGGACCGCCGTGCCGACGACGCTCGACCGCACGACCTACCTGGAGCGCTACCTCGAGACCTTTCCCACCCGGGCGACGGCGGTGGGCCGGCACGACCTCGACGCCGAGCTGGAGCGGCTGGACGAGGAATCGCGGCGCCTGTGGCTGGCCTTCAACCGCGGGGTCATCCCCGGCCTCGAGCGCCTGCTGGACGATCCCGACACCGATTTCGCCCTGCGCCTCGATACCGAGATGGTGCTCGGAGAGGCGCGCCGACAGGTCTTCGATCTCGACGTCCTGCGCCGGCCGCGGCGCGACCCGTTGTGGTGGACCGGAACGATAGGCAACGCCACCGTCTTCCTGCTGGTACGCGACGACCGGCCCGAGGTCGAGCGTCTGGAGGCCGCCGCGGCACGGGCTCGGCAGCTGCCCCGCCTGGCGGCGGAGGCGCGGCGCGCCCTGTCGTCGAGCGACCCGGCCGAGATCGCACCCGAGATCGCCGCGCTGGCG
>JAWVZD010000225.1:0-4880 GCA_033722395.1 Thermoanaerobaculia bacterium
ACTCGAACGACCTCGCCGAGATCTCCGAGAACCGGGCCCCGACGCGCGGGGACTGGTTGCCGGTCGATCTGCGCGGGGAGGACGGCAACCGCTCCGGCATCGGCGCCCGCCTCGAGCTGGGGGCGGGCGAACGGCGGCACGCCGAGGAGGTGCGCACCGCGTCCTCCTACCTGTCGCAGAACGCCCTTACGCTCCACTTCGGCCTGCCGGAGGGTCGCGCCGATCGCCTCGAGGTCTTCTGGCCGGACGGCCGGCGGCAGCGCTACGAGGGGCTGGTTTCGGGACGCTACCTGCTGACCGAGCCGCGGGACGGCCGAGCCGGATCGACCTCCTCCGACTGAGCCGTGCCGACGGTGCGTCGCCTCCGGCGGCCGACCGGATGGCGCGCCCCTATCCGCCGTCGCCGAGCTGCTCGAGGTTGCTCGCCGCCATCGGGTCGTCGGGGTTGATCTCGAGGGCCCGCTCGAGCAGTCGACGGGCCTCGTCGTCGCGCTCCTCGACCATCAGCAGGACGGCTAGGTCGTTCATCGCCGGGGTGTGGTTCTCGGCCAGCTCGAGGGCGCGACGGAACCCGGCCTCGGCTTCGTCGAGACGCTGCAGACCCATCAGGATCACCGCCCGCTGGTAGTGCGCGTCGGCCATGTCGGGCGCCATCGCCAGTGCCTCCTCGGCGACGCGCAGGGCCTCCTCCGGCCGGTCGAGCTGGATCAGCACCTGCGACTCGACCAGCTGGACACGCGGATCGTCCGCCGCGATGGCACGCTCGGAGCGCACGATCTGCAGCGCCTCGGCCGGTCGGTCCTGGCCCATCAGCCGCAGCGCTTCGCGCAGCCGGCGGCCGGTGGGGTCCTCGAGATCGCTCTCCAGGGCGCTCTGCTGGGCCGCCGGCGGGATCTCGTTGTCGGTCATCTCCCGGAAGCGCTCCAGAGCCTGCTGGGCCTCCTCGCGGCGCCCGGCCGCGGCGAGGCTCTGGCCGAGCGACTGGAAGATCAGCTTGTTGTTCGGGTCGAGCTCGGCCGCGGTCTCGAGGGCCGGCAGGGCGGCGGTGGGGCTCCCGGTGGCGATCAGGTGGCGCCCGAACTCGAGGAGGATGCCGGCGGCCAGCTCGGGGCGCACGGCTTCGGGCTCGGCCAGTACGGCCTCGGCGAGAGGACGCACCGTCTCGAGCGCCGCGGCGACCTCACCGCTCTGCGACTGCGCCTGGCTCATCAGCAGGACGAGGCCCGGGTCGTCTCCGACGCGTCCCTCGAGGAGCTCGACGGCGTCGGACGCCTGACCGACCTTGATGTAGGCGTTGGCCATGGTGCGGCGCCGATCGAGGTCGATCGCCGGTGGTAGATCGTCGCCCAGCGCCTTGAGCGACGCGATCGCACCGTACGGGTCGCCTCGCGCCAGCAGCACCTTGGCCCACAGCAGGCCGACGCGGGGGTTCTCGGTCGGCAGATCGGACAGCAGCTCCTCCGCCTCCGGGATGCGCTCGAGCTCGACGGCGCAGACCGCCGCCGCCAGCCGGGCCTCGAGGTCGTCGGGATTCGCCCGGACCCAGGGCCGCAGCAGAACGTAGGCTTCGGCCAGCCGCCCCTGCTGGCCGCGGATGAGACCGAGCTCGCGACCGGCCGGGGAGAGCGGCTCGAGGCTGGCCGAGCGCACCAGATAGGAGAGCTTCTCGCCGCCGCGGCCGGTACGCGCCGCCGCCCGCCAGGCCTGATAGAGCAGACCGGCCGGAGCGTCCTCGGCGTCGGCGAGCGGCTCGAGGACGCGCAACGCCTCTTCGTTGCGTCCGGTCTGGAGGAGCAGGGTGCCGTAGAGAGCGGTGGCGGCCTCGGACAGCTCGCCGGCGGCGCGCTCCGCCTCGAGCAGCTCGAGGGCGGCGGCCGCTCCATCGGCCTCGAACCGTTCGATGGCGCGCCCGACCAGTGGATCGTCCGGTACCGCGGCCGGGGGACCCTGGGAGGCGCTCGGCGCCTGCGCCGCGAGTCCGCCCGGTAGCACGACGGCGGCTAGGAGGACGGCGATGAAGAGGGCGGTCGGTGATCTCATGGCTGATGCTGGTGTGTCGTGTCGGTGGCACCGGCGCGGAGATCGAACGGACGCAGGGCGACCGGTCGCAGTCGGCCTTCGCCCTCGATCACCTCGTAGGCGCGATCCGGCTCGACCTCCTCGAACCGTTCGACGGCGCCCGTCGGCCAGCGGACGATCAAGACCTCGATTCGCTCTGCAAGTCCGAGGCCAATCTCGTGCCGGAGACTCGAGGCGCCGAACGAGCCGCCGGCTCCGACCAGTCCGTGGATCGACCCTCTCTCGCCGTCGCCGGTCACGGTCCGCACCTCGATGCGGGCTCCGACGGCGTGGCTGTTGTCCCCCGCGGCGCGCAGGCGCAGCTGCAGCCAGCGGTTGTGACTGCCCGGATTCTCGTACAGAGCGTTGGGGTACTTGTCGAACGGGTAGGCGCCGCCGAGCTGCTGGAAGAGCTCCTGCTCGCCGTCGTCGTCGATGTCGCCGAAGGCGACGCCGTGGCCCTTCTGCAGATGACCGAAACCGCCCGAGAAGGTGACGTCCTCGAAGCGCCGGCCCGCGTCGTTGCGGTACATGACGTTGGGCATCAGGGCGTCGAAGTCCGGCACGCCGGTGCCCAGGTAGACGTCCGGAAAGCCGTCGTTGTCGAGATCGCCGTAGTTCGCCCCCATCACCAGGAGCGGCCGCGTCAGGCCGACCGAAGCGGAGATATCGGTGAAGCGACCCCCGTCGTTGCGATAGAGGACCGGATGGCCGTCGGTCGCTCCGAGACCGAAGTAGGCCCCCGAGACGAGCGGCACCGGGGTCGAGTAGCGCGCCACGAAGAGGTCGAGATCGCCGTCGTTGTCGAAATCGAAGAACCAGGTGGGGAAGGTTCCCTCGGCCGGCTCGTCGACGCCGAGCTCGACGGCGACGTCGGTGAAGGTGCCGTCCCCGTCGTTGCGGTAGAGGCGATTCGGCCCGATGTTCGAGACGTAGAGGTCGGGATCGCCGTCGTCGTCGAAGTCGCCCCACGCCGAGCCCTTGGCGAACCGCCGGTTCTGCACCCCGGCCTGCCGGCCGACCTCGGTGAAGGTGGCGTCCCCGTCGTTGCGGAAGAGCTGCGACGGGTAGGGATTGCCCGTCCTGCCGTAGATCGACAGCGGATCCTCGGCGTAGCCGGTGGCCTCGTTGCCGACGAAGATGTCGACGTCGCCGTCGAGGTCGTAATCGCCCCAGGCGGCGTTCTGGGTGGGGTAGGCCGGGTAGGCCATGCCAGCCGTCGCGGTGACGTCGACGAAGCGCCCGCTCTCGCCGTCGAGGTCGTTCCGGAGCAGCGAGTTGCGGATGCGGCCGGCTTCGCCCAGCCAGGCGCCTCTGAGGACCAGGATATCGAGCCGTCCGTCGCCGTCGAAGTCGCCGTGCGTCAGGTTGAGCCCGCCCCACTGGGCGTCGAGGCCCCAGGCCGCGGCGACGTCCTCGAAGGTCCCGTCGCCGCGGTTGCGGTAGGCCTTCATCGGCTCGCACGGATCCCACGACGAGCTCACCAGGTCGAGCCGTCCGTCGCCGTCGAAGTCGTCCATGATGGCACCGCCGGAGAGGTCCGCGCCGCCGAGCCCCAGTCGGTGTCCGACCTCACGCCACGGCGGCGGCTCGGCGGCGCTCGGTATCGTGCCGGACGGCAGCCGAAACCTCTCCGGCACGGCCTTCGGATACTCGCCCGCCAGCATCTGCGCCAGGTTCAGCAGCCAGCGCGCCTGGACGTTGTCCGGCACAACGGAGAGGATGTCGAGATAGGCTCGGGCGGCCTGGCGGGCGTGATCCGGCAGGCGGTGCACGGCGTCCGGACGGATCGGCAGGATGCAGCTGGTCGCGGCGTGGTTTTCGAGGCAGTTCCGATCTTCGGCGACCTGCAGATGGGCGATCCCCTCGAGCCGACGCAGCTCGAGCGCGAGGGCCGGGTCGGCCGCGAGCGTCGGATCGGCCGCCAGGCGCCGGCGCGCCTCGCCGAGCCGCTCGAGGGCCTCTTCGTGCCGTCCGAGGCGGATCAGCTCGTGGCCCAATCGGCCGCGCAGCAGGACACCGACCAGGACGTCGTCGGTCGAGGCCTCGATTCGGCCCTCCAGGTCTGCGATGATCTGGTGTCCGAAGTAGGGGTCCTCTCCGCTGCGGAAGCGGCGGCAGACGGCCTCGAACTCGGCTCGCGTCTCCTCGGCGGTGAGATGCTGCGAGATCGGCTGCGCGACGGCCGGGAGCACCGACCAGACGGCCGCGGCGAAGCCCCATGCGAGCAGGCTGATGCCGATGGCGGGCCGGCGACACATGCGGAGCGCATTATAGCGATGGCGAGGCGGCAACCAGCACGATCGACGAGTGCCCGCAGTGCGGGCCGCGGCGCCCTCATCATCCTCTTCGGCCTCTTCGCACTGCTCGTCGCCGACGCCCCCTCGGCAGCTCGGGCGGCGAGTCCGCCGGCGAGTCGGGCCGCGGGTCAGGCCGCGGGTCAGGTGGGGGATCCGACCGCCGAATCGAAGGCGGAGGCGGCGGCCGCTCTGCTCGCGTCCGGCCGTCTCGACGAGGCCGAAGAGCTCTACCTCGCCTGGCTCGGTGCCAGTCCGCAGGCGATCGAGCCGTATCTCGGCCTGCTCGAGGTCTGGTCGGCGCGCGGCGCCCTCGAACGGGTGCCGCGCCTGGTCGTGCCGGCGGGCCGACGTTGGCTCGAGAGCGGACGAGCGGAGACGGCCCTGCGCCTCTTGGAGTCGGCCGTCGCCGCGGCGCCCGACTGCCGCGACTGCTGGGGTCTTCTCGGCCGGATCCGCATCGAGCTGAGGGACTACCTGGCGGCCGAGGAGGCGCTCGAGCGGGCCCTCGCCGGAGACCGCCCC
>JAWVZD010000226.1:0-4879 GCA_033722395.1 Thermoanaerobaculia bacterium
GCGGCGTGGGCGAACTCCTCTCGCTCGTCGTCCCAGGTGTACTCGAATCCCACCGCATCGGTGAGGGCGTCGATCGACTCCTGAGAGCCGGTCAGGAAGTGCCAGCCGGGTTCGCTCCCCTCGCGGTGGTAGCTCTCGACGGCGCGCGCCTCGACGGCGGCGGCCAGGGCCGGCGTCTCGCGCGGATCGAACGACACCGCCAGCACGTCGAACTCCCGCCCGACCGAGAGCTCCAGCGCCTTGAGGCTGGACACCAGACCGTTCAAGGTCATCGAGCAGAGCATCGGGCAGTCGTAGTAGACCAGCGCCAGGACGACCGGCTTCTCCACCACGAGCTCTCCGAGCTCCACGCTCTGACCCCGCTCGTCGACGAACGGCAGGGAAAGATCGACCGATTCGCCGAGACGCTGCTCGAAGGCGACGCGCTGCAGCGGTGCCGGCAGACCGGTGTAGACCGGCTGGGCCGAAGCCGCCGCGCCGGCGGCGAGCACCAGGGCGCCCACCATCGAGCCGATCGATCGTCTAGGCATCGCTCGGCTCCTCGGGAGACTGGGCCTGCGATTCGTCGGGCGATTCGTCGGGGCTCGCGGCGGATGCGGCGGGATCGGACGTCGCCGAGCCCTCCGGAGTGCCAAAGGCACGCCCCTCCGGATGCATTTCGAGCAGCAGCTCCATGGCTCGGTCGATCGGCACCCGAGCGGTGCCGGCCGCCTCGTCGACCCAGCCGTACGATTCGAGCACGGCGCGCTCCTCGGCGCGCAACGCCCGGAGATCCTCGGCCGGCTGTACCTGCAGCCTCGGACTCGGGGGCTCGTACGGCGCCATCGCCTCGAGCAGGGCCGGTGGGGCCGGGTCGTCGGCCTTCAGGGCGTCGCGCAGGGCGACCGACAGGTACCACATGGCGACGGAGGCGAGCGCCGTGGCTAGAGCGAGCGCCACGCCGGCGAGTACCACCTTCCCGACTTGAAGCTCGCTGTCGGGCGGCCAGTGCGCCGGTGTCCGCTCCCGATGTCGTTCCTGGTCACTCACTTGTCGAGTATCTCCTCCAGACGAGGGGCGTTCGGTGGAAGCATCGGCTGTCGGGCGAGCAGGCGGAAGAAGAGCCACAGCCAGAGGCCCCCCACCGCCACCACCGTGGTGAGATCGAGCCAGTGGAGGGTCAGATGGTGCTCGAAGGTCGGCGCCACCTGCCAGTAGAGATCGACCCAGCGCATCACCAGCAGCAGCAGAGCGACCAGAGCCAGGCGCCGGGCGTTCTTCTTGATGTCCGCCGACAGCAGGATGACGAACGGCAGGGCGAAGTGGAGCAGCCCGATGGCGATCGACATCCACTCCCAGCCCCCTCGGACGCGCTCCAGATACCAGCCGATCTCCTCCGGCAGATTGGCCGACCAGATGATCAGCAGCTGCGAGAGCGCAAAGTACGACCACAGCATGACGAAGGCGAGCAGGAACTTGCCGTAGTCGTGGATCTGGGTGCGGGTCAGCACGCCACGCAGCGGCGGATGGTCGCCGAGCAGGGTGGCGACCAGGATCAGGAAGGCGAAGCCCGACACGCCGATACCGCCCAGGAAGTAGACGCCGTAGAGGCTCGAGAACCAGTGGGGATCGAGCGACATCATCCAGTCGATCGAGGCGAACGTCGCCGCCAGGGCCAGCAGACCCAGGCCCGGCGCGGCCAGCGTCCGCATGCGCTGGGCGATCTCCGCGGAATCGTCGCTTCCGATGTCCTGGCGGTGGGAGAGGCGTGTCAGCGTCAGGGCGAAGATCGACCAGACGGCGAAATAGATCGCCGTCCGGAGGGCGAAGCCGCCGAGGTTGAGGTAGGGCTCCTTGTGCTGCAGGAGAGCATCGGCCGCCACCACTTCCGGGCGGGCCCAGGAGTAGAGGCTCTGCATTCCAAAGAGCAGCGGGGTCATCATCAGCGCCAGGAAGGGCAGCGTCGAGGCGCCGGCCTCCATCGGCCGACGCATCATCAGTCCCCAGCGGCCGCCTGCGAGGTGGTCGATCATCAGGATGCTGAGGCACCCGAGGGCGATCGACACCCACAGGATCCAGCCGGTGAGGTACGACTGGAAGAACTGATCGCGATCGACGATGAGGCCGACGATCGACAGAGTCGCCCCGACCGCACCGGCGACGAGTGAGCGGCGCGCCAGTGCGGACAGAACGCCGACGGGGGGATCGAACCGTCCGGCGTCACTCAATGTGCCACCTCCTCGGCTCGGGTCGGCTCCTCGGCGCTCTCCGCTCCGCTGTCGGAGGCCGCCGTCGCGGCGCTGCGCTCGAGCTCGCGTCGATCCGCCTCGCTCAGGGCGTCGGCCGAAACGGCCTGGCTGAGCTGCAGCGCCCGGACGTAGGCGATGGCGGCCCAGCGGTCGGCCACCGCGACCTGCCCGGCGTAGCTCGACATCTCTCCGAAGCCGTTGGTGACGACCTGGAAGAAGTAGCCCGGCGGCGACTGCCGCAGGCGGGCGGCGTGGAACGACTCGGGTCGCTTGAAGCCGCGTCGCACGATCATGCCGTCGCCCGCGCCGGTCCGACCGTGGCACGGTGCGCAGTAGACCTCGTAGACCACCTGGCCGCGCTCGAGCGTCGGCCGATCGAGGGTGATCGGCAGGCTCTGGATCGGTATGCCGTCGGCCGTCAGGCCGGTGTAGAGGGCGGAGTCCTGGCGCAACGAGCCGCGCGCCACGGTGCCCTCGACCGGTAGGCGCGACGCCTGGCCGTCGCCGAAGAAGTCGCTCTGCTCGAGCGGTTCGTACTTCGGCTGGTCGTGCATGTCCTGCCGGCAGCCGGTGGCGAAGAGCAGCGTCGCCGACAACACCACGACCAGCCCCAGGCGGGGTCTCGGCAGGATCGCGCGGATGGGCGTCGGGAGGAGGTCAGGGATCAAGGCGATTGACCTCCGTTGGGCCGAGGCTGTCCAGGAAGAGCCGCGTCTGCTCTTCGTCGAAGAGGGGATCGCGCGCGTCGAGGGCCAGGAAGTACCGGTCGCGCGACGCCAGCTTGAAGCGCTTGACGCCGAACACCGGGTGGTAGGGCATCGGCAGGCGGTTGAGCGCCAGCATGCCGAGCACCGCCGCGAAGGCGGCGACGAGAACCGTGGTCTCGAACGTCACCGGGACGAACGACACCCAGCTGTTGAGCGGTCGTCCGCCGACGTTGAGCGGATACTCGATCACCGAGACCCAGTACTGCAGCCCGAAGCCGGCGACGGCGCCGAGGATTCCGCCCAAGAGGACGATCAGCGGCAACCGCGAACGGTGATGGCCGAGTGCCTCGTTGAGCTCCTCGATCGGATACGGCGTGTAGGCCTCCATCCGCGTGTAGCCGGCGGCGCGGGTTCGTTCGACGGCGTCGATCAGCTGTCGCCGCGATCCGAACTCGGCGATCAGCCCGTAGATCGGAAGGGTGCGTGACTCGCTCACGAGCCCCTCCTTTCGTCGCTCGCGCCGACGTCACCCGGCGCCACGGTCTCCGGCAGGATGGTGCGCATCTCGAAGATCGAGATCATCGGCAGGAAGCGCAGGAAGAGGAACAACAGCGCCAGGAACAGACCGATCGAGCCGATGAATGTCGCCCAGTCCCAGACGGTGCCCGAGTACATGCCCCAGGCCGACGGCAGGAAGTCCCGGTGCAGGCTGGTGACGACGATCACGAAGCGCTCGAGCCACATGCCGACGTTGACGAACATGGCGATCACCCAGATCGCCACCGGCGAGCTGCGCACGCGCCGGATCCACAGCAGCTGCGGCACGGTGACGTTGCACAGGATGAGGGCGTACCACTGCCAGCGGTACGGCCCCGTGATCCGGTTGACCACCATGAACTGCTCGAACATGTTGCCGCCGTACCAGGCGATGAAGAACTCCATGACGTAGCCGTAAGCGACGATCAGTCCGGTGGCGAGCATCACCTTGGCCATGTTCTGGACGTGGCGCAGAGTGATGAAGTCGCGCAGGTCGAATACCGCCCTGAGGGGGATCGCCAGCGTGATCACCATGGCGAAGCCGGCGAAGATCGCTCCGGCGACGAAATAGGGCGGGAAGATCGTCGCGTGCCAGCCGGGCACCACGCTGACGGCGAAATCGAACGACACCACCGTGTGGACCGATACCACCAGGGGCGTCGCGAGTCCGGCGAGCAATAGGTAGGCGGTCTCGTAGTTGTGCCAGTGGGTGGCCGAGCCGCGCCAGCCCATCGCCAGGATGCCGTAGACCACCTGCTTGAACCGTCTCGTGGTGCGATCCCGCAGCGTCGCCAGATCGGGGATCAGACCGACGTACCAGAAGAGCAGCGAGACCGTGGCGTAGGTGGTCACCGCGAAGACGTCCCACACCAGTGGGCTGCGGAATTGCGGCCACATGCCCATGCTGTTCGGATATGGAAGGAGCCAGTAGGCGAGCCACGGCCGGCCGACGTGGATGAGCGGGTAGAGGCCGGCGCAGGCGACGGCGAAGAGCGTCATCGCCTCGGCGAAGCGGTTGATCGAGGTGCGCCACTCCTGGCGGAAGAGCAGCAGGATGGCCGAGATCAAAGTGCCCGCGTGGCCGATGCCGATCCACCAGACGAAGTTGATGATGGCGAATCCCCACCCGACCGGGTTGTTGAGCCCCCAGATGCCGGTGCCCTCGAAGACCAGCTTGGTGAGCGACTGCAGCAGCACCAAGACGAGAAGGAACGACAGCCCGAAGCCGACGTACCACCAGGTCGGCGTCTTGCGCAGCACCACCGAGCTGATCTGGTCGGTCACCGAGGCCGGGGTGTGTCCCGGCGCGATGACCGGCGGCTTGGTGTCCCCGCGCCGCGAGCGTCTTCCCCCCGCTTGGCTCACCCGTGGTGCTCCCCGTCGGATCCACCGGCGCCGCCCAAGGCC
>JAWVZD010000227.1:0-4873 GCA_033722395.1 Thermoanaerobaculia bacterium
CAACGAGGGCCTCGGCCCTCCCGAGGACGAAGGGGTCAGGAGCGTCCCGGCGCGCTCGCGCCGTTCCCCGATCCCTCCCGACACCTCCCGCGAGTCTTCCTCGCCGCCGTCCTGGCGGCACCGCGCCTGGTCTCCTTCTTCTCGGTCTCTCCCGGCTCGACGGGTGGAGAAGGCGCTCCGCTTTTGGCATAGAATCGCCCCACCATGCCAGATTCGAGTCCACCCGCCGAGCGCGGCTCGGCGGAGGAGATCCTCGCCCGCCGCATCGATGCGAAGCGCCTGCCGCGTCACGTCGCCATCATCATGGACGGCAACGGGCGGTGGGCGACCGGGCGCGGCCGGCCGCGCGTCGAGGGCCATCGGGCGGGGGCCGCGGCGGTGCGCGACGTCGTCGAGGCTTCGGCCGAGCTCGGTCTCGAGGTGCTCACGCTGTACGCTTTCTCGACCGAGAACTGGAAGCGTCCGCGCTACGAGATCTGGACGCTGATGAACCTGCTGAAGGACTATCTGCGGAAAGAGCTCGACACGCTGCGCCGCAACGACATCCGGCTCGGGATCCTGGGGCGCTGGCGGGAGCTCGACGGGGCGGTCGTCAAGGAGATCGAGCGAGCCGTTGAGGCAACGCGCGAATGCTCGGGGATGCGACTCAACGTCGCTCTCAACTACTCGGGTCGCGGCGAGATCGTCGACGCCTGCCGGCGGATCGTCGGCGACTGGGCCGCTGGCAAGGGAACCGACATCGACGAAGAGACCATCGGGCAGTACATGTACACGGCCGGCTGTCCCGATCCGGATCTGCTGATCCGCACCTCCGGCGAGATGCGGATCAGCAACTTCCTGCTGTGGCAGATCGCCTATTCGGAGCTCTGGCTCACCGAGACGTTGTGGCCCGACTTTCGCCGTGCCGAGCTCTACCGGGCGATCCTCGACTACCAGCAGCGCGAGCGTCGCTTCGGATCCGTCGCCGACGACGGTGCCGCGGCGCGATCGAACCGGCGCGGTGGCTGACCCGCCGGCGCACTCGCCGGGATCCCCGATGAAGCGTCTTCTGACCTCCGCGGTTCTGCTCCCCCTCGCTCTGGCGGCGGTCTTCTACCTGCCGACGGTGGCGTTCTGGCTGCTCGTCGTCGGTCTGATCGAGCTGGCGGCCTGGGAGGCGACCCGGATCGGCGCGCGCTGGGCGCCCCAGGCGCCGTTGTGGCTGCTCCTCGTCACTGTGCCGACGGCGGCGGTGTTGCTCTCCCGGCTGCTCTACGAAGGCGGCGATCCGGAGCGACTGTGGGCTCTGTTGCTGGGCCTGCTCGTCCTGCTGTCGGTGGGCTGCGGCTTCGTCGTGCTGTTGGCCCGGACACCTCCCGGCGAAGCGGCGCCCGCACTGGGAGTCGTCGGTTGGGGGACGACCTATTTCTCCACCGCGGCGGTCGCCCTGTGGGCCCTGCGAGAGATCGACCCGTGGGTGCTGCTGCTGCTCCTGGCGGTCGTCTGGCTGGGCGACACGGCGGCCTACTACGTCGGGCGGAACCTCGGTCGGCACCGGATGGCGCCGGTGGTGAGCCCGAAGAAGACCTGGGAGGGGGCGGCGGCGAATCTAATCGTCGCCGCGGCGACTGCCGCCGCCTGGTGTCTGCTGCGCCTCGACGTGGTGCGCTGGGACCTGGTCGTGCTGGCGATCGTCGTCGCAGCGGGCGGTCAACTGGGCGATCTCGTCGTCTCTCTGTTCAAGCGAGGTGCCGGGGTCAAGGACTCGGGGGATCTTCTGCCGGGCCACGGCGGTATGTGGGATCGGTTGGACGCTCTGCTGGTGGGCGCCCCGCTCCTGCTCCTCGGGCTGTGGCTCCTCGGTTTCGACGCCAACTCGCTGCCATGACGCTGCGCCTCGGCATCCTCGGCTCGACAGGCTCGGTCGGCGAGAGCGTGCTGGAGGTGGTGCGCCATCATCCCGGCAGGCTCGAGGTGACGGCTCTGGCCGCGTACGGTAGCGACCTCGAACAGGTCGTCGGCCAGGTCGAGGAGTTCGGCCCGCGCTTGGTGGCGCTCTACGACGCCGAGAGGGCCCGCGAGCTGGCAGATCGCCTCGGCGACGCTGTCGAGGTGGTCTCGGGCGCGCAGGGGCTCGAGCGGCTGGCGCGCGAGCCGTCGGTCGACCGATTGGTCGCGGCGATGGTCGGCGCAGCGGGGCTCGGGCCGGTCTGGTGCGGACTGGACGCGGGCAAGGACGTGGCGCTCGCCAACAAGGAGGTGCTGGTGGTCGCCGGTCACCTGGTCACGGCGCTGGCCCGCCGACGCGAGGCCGAGATCGTGCCGATCGACAGCGAGCACGTGGCCCTCCATCAGGCGCTCAGGTGCGGCGCTGCGGAGGAGGTCCGGCGGCTGGTGCTGACCGCTTCGGGCGGTCCGTTTCGCCAGCGCCCGGCCTCGACCTGGGAGTCGATCACGCCCGAGGAGGCCCTGGCGCACCCGACCTGGGAGATGGGCGACAAGATCAGCATCGACTCGGCGACGCTGATGAACAAGGGGCTGGAATTGATCGAAGCGAGCCATCTGTTCGGCTTCCCACCCGAGCGCATCGACGTCGTGCTCCATCCGCAGTCGATCATCCACTCGATGGTGGAGTTCCAGGACGGGTCCTGGCTGGCGCAGCTGTCGGTCAACGACATGGTCTTTCCGGTGCAGTACGCCTTGTCGTTCCCCGAGCGCTGGGGCAACGAGTTCGAGCGGCTCGACATGGCGGCTTTGGGGCGGCTCGATTTCGAGCCCTTGGATGAGGAGCGCTTCGCTGCGGTACGATTGGCGCGCCAGGCGCTCGACCTGGGTGAGAGCGCCCCGGCGGTCTTGAACGCCGCCAACGAGGTCGCGGTCGGCTCCTTCCTCGATGGGAAGATCTCCTTTCCGCAGATTGTTGAGACCGTCGAGCGAGTGCTGGCGGACCATCACCCGGTCGCCGTGCCGGATGTGGACGCGGCGCTGGCAGCCGATGCCTGGGGCCGCGAGCACGCCCGTCGGCTGCTCGGAGCCTGAACCGACTGCACCGGAGCCCCTTTCGAAACCATGCCCGATCTGCTGAGCAACGTCGTCGCCTTCGTCTTCGCCCTCGGGGTGATCATCTTCGTTCACGAGGCCGGCCACCTGGTGGTCGCCAAGTTGTTCGGCACCCGCGTGCTGACCTTCTCGCTCGGCTTCGGAAAGCGGCTGTGGGGGTTCCAACGTGGCGAGACCGACTACCGGGTGTCGCTGGTGCCGCTCGGCGGCTATGTCCGTTTGGGAGGGGAGGAGCCGGGCGAGGTCTCGGACGATCCGCGCGAGTTCCTGAACAAGCCGCGCTGGCAGCGGATCCTGGTCTACCTGGCCGGGCCGAGCATGAACATCGTGCTATCGATCCTGTTGATCGCGGTGCTGTTCATGATCGGCATCCAGGTGCCGATGTTGAAGAACGTCGAACCGGTGGTCGGCCTGGTCGTGGCCGGTTCGCGGGCGGAGGAGGCCGGCATCCTCCCCGGCGACCGCGTCGTCGCGGTCGACGGCGAGCCGGTGCAGAGCTGGGAACAGGTGCAGTTCGCTCTGATGACCGCTCCCGAGCAGCCGGTCGCGCTCGAGATCGAGCGCCGCGAGGCGCGGTTCGACGTCGAGGTCACGCCGCGCATGGTCGAGAAGTACGAGTTCGGTGATGCCGGCCTGGCGCCCCAGTTCCTACCCCGTGTCACGCAGGTGTTCGACGACAGTCCGGCGGAAGCGGCCGGCCTCGAGGTGGGGGACGAGCTGCGCGCCGTAGCGGGGCGTCCGGTGTCGGACTCGGCGGGCTTCGTCGAAGTGATCCAGCAGAGCGCCGGCGAGGCGGTCGAGCTCGGCGTCGTCAGAGAGGGCCGGCCTCTCACCCTGACGGTGGTGCCCGAGGGCGAGCCGGGCGAAGGTCGGATCGGCATCGGCCTCGGCATCCTGCAGCGCTACGGTCCGCTCGAGGCGGTCGCGGCGAGCGTCGTCTACAACATCGACATCGCCCGTCAGACCTTCGCCGTGCTGGGGAAGATCGTCACCGGCGGACTGAGCGCGCGGAGCATCTCGGGCCCGATCGAGATCGCCGCCATGAGCGGCGCCGCCGCCCGTACCGGCTTCCGCAATCTGCTCTACCTGATGGGACTGATCAGCATCTCGATCGCCATCCTGAACCTGCTGCCGATTCCGCTCCTCGACGGCGGACAGATCTTCATCTTGCTGATCGAGAGCGTGCGGCAGCGGGATCTGTCGCTGCCGGTCAAGGAGCGCATCCATCAGGTCGGTTTCTACATGATCGTGATGCTGATGGTGGTGGTGCTATATTTCGACCTCGTCAAGAACCTGCCGGAAGGACTTCTACCCGGTAGCTGAGTCCGGCGGACTTGCCGGATGCGTCGAGAAACGTGTCGCGCCACCGATAGCCGAGGAGCGGAATGGGACGACAGTTGGCCGTGGGTGACGAAGCCCCCGATTTCGACCTGAGCTCGACCGAGGGAGTCGTGCTGATGCTGCGGGACGAGGTGCCGCGCAACGTCGTCCTACTCTATTTCTTCCCGGATCCGGCTTCGGAGGCGGCGCGCCGAGATCTCGCCGCGCTGGCGTCGGCTCGCGACGACTTGGCGGCCGAGCGAGTGCACCTCCTGGCGATCGCTCCCGCCAAGATGCCGGATCTGAGTGCCCTCCAGGCCGAGCTCGACCTACCGTTCCCGTTGCTGCGGGACGATCGCGGCCTGTCGGACGCCTACGGAGTCGATCTGTCGGAGGACGGGGCTCCGGCCCTGGTCCTGGTCGGCCGCGACCAGAAGGTGCTGGCGATCGCCAATCCGGCGACCGACGTGGAGCGCCATCTCGGGGAGCTCGAGAAGGCGATGGACGGCCGCTC
>JAWVZD010000228.1:0-4866 GCA_033722395.1 Thermoanaerobaculia bacterium
GATCCAGCGGCGGGCGATGCGCGCCACGATGTCGACCAATTCGGCACTCCGAGAGGGCGGAATGTGCTCCGCGACCTCGACGCAGCAGGCGAGGTCCCAGCGCCCCGCGAGATCGGCGAAGTCGCCGATGAGAACCGCGTGCCGAATCTCCGGTGACAGCACTTCGACGACCTCGGGCGAGAGCTCGACCCCGGTGACCTCCTTGCCGGCGTCGACGAACTCCTCGAGCAGGAAGGCGTTGGCACAGCCGACGTCGACGGCGCTCGAGAACGGGACGAGCTGCATGAGGGCGCGCGCCAGTCGGCGATAGTCGGGCCGCAGGGTCTCGCGACGCCGGAAGTGGCGAGCGCGATAGGGCGCCGGCCGGTTGAGCCAGGGTACGAGATCGGTCAGGGTCATCCGGGCGTCGATCAGAACGGCTTGTAGATCGCCAGATAGGCCGCCAGCATACCGAGCAGCGGCAGGAGGCCGAGCATCGCCGAGGCCAGTCCACGCCGCTTGTACGGCAGCACGGTGGCGGCGCCGAGCAGCAGCCAGATGACGACCTTGGTCCATAACCAGCCGCCAGCGATCGAGCCACCGAGTCGGGCCAGCAGACCGAATCCGGCGACGAGCATCAGGAGCAGCCCGACGCCGTGGAGTACTCCGAGGGTGCTCCGGTAGGGGTTCGATTGCCGGCTCGCACCGCTGGCCGCGTGGATGGCGACCCCGCCGAGGGCGACGAAGACCATCATCATGCCGAGGAGGTGCAGAAGCTTGTATGCGTTGAGCGAGATCATCGATCCCTCCCGAGAGGTTGATTTGCGTCCTCCGAGGGTCGAGTCTACGGCAGACCGCCTCTCCCCGGAAGGGCATGCCCGGTGGAGGCGCAGGAACACGGCGGCTGGTACCTGCGACGATCCCGACCGCGGCGCTCCCGGCGGGCCGCTCTAGCCCGCCCTGGGCAGCAGCGCTCCCGTGCGCCGACGGTACTCCTCGTAGCGGCGGCCGAACCGCTCGACCAGCTGCCGCTCCTCGCGCGGCACGACCACCAGCCGGATGAGCAGGGCGAAGAGCGCAGCCAGGGCGAGTAGGGCCCAGCTCGATGCGATCAGGCCGAGAGCGGTGACGAGCAGGATGCCGCTGGCGTAGAGGGGATGCCGGACCCAGCGGTACGGGCCCGTCTCGACCAGCCGGTGCTCCGGCTTGACGAGTACGGTCTCCGACACGTTGGCGCCGAGAGAGGAGAGGATCCAGACGTTGAGCGGCAGCGTCACGCCGCCGAGGAGAACGCCGATCCGACGCAGTCCCTCGGGCAGCGACAGACGGCTCCAGGCGATCCAGGCCGGGGCGAACAGATAGGCGAGTAGCAGGTAGAGGAGCGGCAGTACGAAAACCAGCCGGAGGGCGATCAGATGGCTCGGCTCCTCGGTCCGGCGGATCCGGCCGGCCGCACGCCGAGCGCGGCGGCGGAAGTAGCCCGAAACCAGGAGGTTCGCCGCCAGGATCACCCCGAAGGCGAGGCGGAATCCCGCTTCGGTGCTCATCGCGTCTCGCTCTCGCCCGGCCGGTCGGCCAGGCGGTAGACGAAGCGTAGCGCCGACCAGGTGTCGTCGACGGCGCAGACCTTGTTGTCGACCAGGCCGCTGGCCAGACCGGCCGCCTGCACGACGTCGAAGGCCAGATCGGTCGCCAGATCGGACGACCTCTTGGGCCAGGCGATCCACAGCCCGCCGTCGGGCTCGAGGAGCTCGATCATGCGGGGCAGCCGCTGCTCCAGGCGGCGGCGATCCGGGCAGAAGCAGACCACCACGTCCACCGGACGACGGGCCCGGCGAAGCAGCTCTACGCCGGTAGGTAGCTCTTCCAGTCCTTCCTCGAATCGGGGCGGTGCGCCGTCCAGGTGAACCCGCGCGTCGTCGCGGATGCCGAGCTTGCGGGCCAGGGGAGTGGCGGATCCGGAGCTCACCGCTACATACGCTCGGGCAACGGGATCCCGAGCAGGTCGGCGAGATACTCGATACCGGTCTCGAAGAGGCGGGCCGCCGCCAGGCGGACGTCGCGCACCGCCTCGTCCTCTTCCTGCAGGATCGGGTGGCGATGGTAGATGGCGTTGAACTTCTGTGCCAGGTCGAGGGCGTGTCGCGCCGCGATCGACAGCTCGAGCGACTCGGCCGTCCGGGCGACGGCTTCGGGGGTGGTGGCGACCGCCAGCGCCAGGTCCCAGAGGTCGTCCTGCCAGGCCTCGCCGCCGAGCGACTCGATACGCTCGGCGGTGACATCGGAGGGGAATCCTGCCGCCTCGAGCTTGCGCCGGATGTTGCGCACCCGCACGGTCGAGTACTGTAGATACGGTCCGGTCTCGCCCTCGAAGGCGAGTGCCTCGTCGAGGTCGAAGGCGATCACCCGGGTGGTGGTCGCCTTGGCCATGAAGAAGCGCAGCGCGGCGACGGCGATCTGCCGCGCCAAGCGGTCGAGATCGTCGGCCGGCATCTCCGGATTGCGCTGGGAGACCTCGTCACGGGCGGCGCTCTCCAGCCGGTCGAGGAGATCGTCGGCCTTGACCCCGATCCCCTTGCGCCCCGACATCTCGAGGGCGACGTCGTCGTCGCCTTCGGGCAGGAAGCCGAGCTGACGCGCGGTGCCGCGCGACAGCGACACCATCTCGTAGGCGAAGTGGACCGATTCGGCGGCCGCCTCCTCGTGGCCGAGGGCCTCGAGCCCGGCGCGTACCACCTTCTGCAGATAGCTCTGGCGCGCGTCGATGACGTTGACGACGCGATCGGCGCCGCCGTAGCCGTGGGGGTTCTCCTCCCCTTCCGCGGCGGTCTCCCAGACCCCGGTCTCCTCCCAACGGCGGTAGCGGAAATCGCGTCCCAGGAGACCGAACTTCCACAACTGATAGGCGATGTCCTTGCCGACGTAGGTCACCGTGCCGTCGGAGCGCACGATCACCTTGTCCGGATCCTCCAGACCGGCGAACTCGTCGCTCGCCGAGAGTGGCATCACCCAACAGCCGGCGTTCTTCCCCTCCTCCTCGAGCGCTACGGCACCGCGCTGGCGCAGCTGCTCGAAGGCGGTGGAGAAGAAGTCGAGCGTCAGGATGGCGCTCTCGTGGGTCAGTAGGTCGTAGCCGATACTCAGCCGATCCATGGTGGCGAGATGACGAGCGACGACGCGGCGGGCCACCAGGCGGCCGACCTCGGCGCGCTCGCCCTCGCCGCTCTCCAGCTCGTGCAAAGTGCGGCGGCGCAAAGCCAGACGCTCGCCGTCCTCCTCGTACCAGCGCCCCACCTCCGCGTAGAGGTCCCAGCAGTGATGGTCGAACGGCTCCGGCAGGGCGGCGATCTCGTCGAGCGTACGGCGCTCGAGGTCGAGGAAGCCGACCACCACGTCGGCGAGCTGCACACCGGTGTCGTCGATGTAGTTCTGCACCTCGACGTCGTAGCCGACACGCTCGAGGACGCGCACCAGGATGTCGCCGAGAACGGCGTTCCGCAGGTGGCCGATATGGGCCGCCTTGTTGGGGTTGATGTTGGTGTGCTCGACGACGACCTTACGGACCCGATCGAGATCGCCGGGCGTCGGCGGATCCGGCAGGCCGTCCTCGAGCAGGGCCGCGGCCAGCCGTTCGCGGCGCAGGAACACGTTGAGGTAGCCGGCTCCCTCGACCTTGACGTCGCTGACGAAGTCGGGTCGGTCGATGGCGTCGCCGATCTCGCCGGCGATCTCTCGAGGGTTTCGCCGCAGCTCACGCGCCAGGCCCATCGCCACCGGGAAGGCGACGTCGCCGAGCTCGCGACTCGGTGGCTGCATGATCACCACGGAGGTCTCGAGGCCGTAGAGCCGCTCGATGGCGCGGCCGACCTCCGCTGTGAGCTGTTGCTCCCACTGCCGCAGCATGGGGCGGAGTCTACCCCAGCCCGCCGTGCCCTTCGGGACAGCCGGCGTCTCTCCCGGGACTTGATATGATTGGCCTCCCGATCAACCGACAGAGGGAGTTCGATGGCAGAGAAGGAAGCGAAGGTGAAGCAGAATCGACTGTCGATCCGGCTGAACGACACCCAGCTCGATCTCATCGAGGCCGATATCACCGAGCTCGACGTCGAGGCGATCGTCAACGCCGCGAACACCGATTTGAAGCTCGGTAGCGGTGTGGCCGGTGCGATCCGCGAAAAGGGCGGTCCGTCGATTCAGCAGGAGTGCGATCGGATCGGTGGAACACCGGTCGGCACCGCGGTCATCACCGGAGCGGGCAATCTCGAGGCGAAGCACGTCATCCATGCTGTCGGGCCCAAGATGGGCGAAGGCGACGAGGACCGCAAGCTTTCCTCTGCCGTGCGCTCGTCACTCGCTCTGGCCGATCGACACGGTTTGCGCTCGATCGCCATCCCGGCCATCTCCACCGGAACCTACGGATTCCCTCTCGACCGCTGCGCGCGGATCACGCTGACCGAGGTGCACCGCTATCTGCAGGGTGGAACCAAGCTACAACGCGTGGTCATCTGCCTCTACGACGAGAAGGCGTTCAAGACGTTTCGTCAAGAGCTCCGCCGCGGCTTCCGCTGACTGCGGCCAGCGGGCACCACGATCTGCTGGATCTACCTCGGTCGGGCGTCCTCGACGTACTCGAGGTATGCCTGCGGGGCGCTCGGTCGGCAGATCCAGCATCTCGCAGCACTTGTGCCTCAGTGGGGCTGCTAGGCGCCGAACTTCGCCAGTCGGCCGGCGTTCGCCAGCAGGAGCCCCATCAGTTGGTAGGCGGGGAAGGTCCCGAGGTGGCCGCGCGACGCCTCGCTCTCGTCGAAGCGGGTCGCGTCGTCCGCGAAGCAGCGGTCGCTGACGATCACCACCGGCACCGGGTGCCAGCTGTGGGCCTGGAGCGGC
>JAWVZD010000229.1:0-4854 GCA_033722395.1 Thermoanaerobaculia bacterium
CCGTCGAGGGCGAGCGCGACACGCTGCCAGGTCTGGCGTTGGTTCCCCGAATCGTCCGCCCCCACCCACAACAGCCGCCGCTCGGCGAGCACCGCCTCGGTGATGCGACCGGGCACGTCGCCCTCGTCGGTCGGACTCACCCAGACGACGAGTCCCCATCCCTTCTCGGGGTTCGCCGGGTGCGGCTCGTAGCCTTCCGGCACGAACACGGCGAAACGCTCGCTGGCGATGTCGTAGCGTTCGCCGGCCGCCTCGGCTCGCAACGCCTCGTCGGTCGGACGAGCGAAGCGTTCGGCCAGCACCTCGAGCGCCGAGTCGGGGTGACGCTGGCGGAAGCCAGTCCGGAACCTGCCCGTGCGGCCGGGCTCGATCTCGACCGGAACCGGCGCCGTAGGCTGCCCGCCTGCCGTAGCCGTCCCCTGGGCGCCATCCTCCGACCCGACCGCCTCGAGCTCGCCGGCATCGACGCGGGCGAGAAAGCGCTCCGCTTCGTCGCTCCGCCCCTCGGCCTCCATGATCGAGCGGTAGATCGCCCGCCCGCTCTCCCGGTCGGGCGCCAGCACGATCGCCTCTTCGAGTCTCTCGAGACTGCGATCGACATCGCCCTCCATGTAGTGGGTGCGCGCCACGGCGCTCAGCACCTCGGCACGACTCTCGCCCTCCAGCTCGCCGAGCGCCTTCTCGTACTCCGCTCGGGCGGCGGCCCATTCGCCGGCCGCGAGCAGGCTGTTGCCCGTCTCGATCCAGGCGAGGAGATCTTCCGTCCGGCGCTCGGAGAAGCGCGGCGGCTCGACGGCCAGGCTCTCCAAGGTCACCTCGACCCGTGGCGCCGGGCCCGAACGGACCTCGACCGTGCCGTGCGACTCGCGGTGCCCGTCGGCGCGCACCGTCAGCAGGAATTGGCCGGGAGCGAGCCCGAGGTAGGCCCAGCGCCCCTTCCCGTCGGTCACCGTCGCGGGGGGACCCTGCTCCGGATCTCTCGCCCAGCGCAGAACGACCGTCGCACCGGCGAGCGGCTGGCCGTCAGAGCCACGCACGACGCCCGCGATCCGTGCCGTCCCTTGCCACCCCTGCGCGAGGAGATCGCCCGGCACCAACAGGATCGACAGGGCGAGCGCGAACCAGCAAGCGGCGCTGCGCCACCCGCGGCGAGCGACACCGAGCGAGTCGATCAGCCTCATGCTCAGCGCGGCAGGGCGGGCCGCTTCTTGGCGATCGCGCCGTGCACCCGATCGTGGATCGTGAAGACCTCCGGTCGGGTCAGCTTGGCGCCCGGGCCGCGCTTCTCCACCCGATCGAGAGTGGCCCGAGCGAGCTCCACCGGTAGCGCGGTGAAGGCCACCACTCCGTCCGGCCCGCCGTTCTCCTGGAGCTCGAGCACGTACTCGGCGGCGCGGCCGAGGTCGTGGCGCGCCAGGGCGAAGATCTGCGAGCGCCGTACATCGGCCGGCAGATAGAAGCGCCCCTCGGTGGCGTCGGAGGCGGAGTCCTTGAGGATGTTGACCAGCTGCAGACCCTCGCCGAACTCGGCGGCCCGCTCGGAGAGAAACTGGCGCGAGCCCTGCAACTCGGGGCTACCGAGAACGAACAGCTCGGTGAGCATCTCGCCGACGATGCCCGCCACGGCGTAGCAGTAGGCTCTGAGATCGTCCAGATCCTCCAGTCGCAGGTTCCCCCGGGCGTCGGCGCGCTCGACGAACGAGGCCATCCGTTCGGCGGTACGGACGGTGTGCCGGGCGATCGTCTCACGCGCCGCCGGCGCCAGCGCGAGAAACGCGGCGACGACCAGCGGCGTGTCGGCCACCAGCTCGACGTATCCATCGTGCTCGCTCGGGGGCGGCTCCGTCCAGCCCGGCACGAGGTCGGCCGCCGCTCGCGGCGAGGGCTGCCGCAGTAACTCGGCGAACTCACCCAGTGCGCGCTGCCGCTGCTCCCGCTCCCAGTGCACGCTGGCGTCCTCGAACGTGTCGGCGATGCGGAACAGGAGATAGCCGACGGTGACCTCGTGGCAGGTCGGCTCCGGGAGCAGCGGAATGGCGAGCGCGAAGGTGCGGCTGGTCCTGACCAGCAGATCCTCGATCCTGGCCGCGTCGACCTCCGGAGCGAGCGCCTCGGAGACGGGCCCCCGGGGCGCCTCGACGGCCGGCGTCTCGGCCGAGGGTCGGGACCCTACGGGGTCGGTAGGTGCTCGTTCGCCGCCGCTCATCGACTCGTCGCGATCCTAGCAAGTTCTCGTCGCACGGGGCACTGTCCGAGCGCCGCGCTCATCGCACGACGCGGGTGCCGCCGCGCGGCTGTCCGGCCAGGGCGGCTTCGAGGCCACCGCTGTCGAGACCGTCGAGAATCCACGACGGAACGCCCCGCTCCGCCAGACGAGCCGCCGTCTCCAGCCGCAGCCGGATCCCTCCTGTGACGTCCTCTCCGGCGGCGCCCTCGAGCGCCTGAAGCACGCTCGGCGCCGTCTCCTTGGTGATCTCGGGGATCGGTCTGCCCGAGGGGTCGTAGATGCCGTCGGTGATCCCCATCCAGAGCACCCGCTCGACCGGGCGGCCGGACTCCGCCAGCGCGGCGACGATCGCCTCGAAGGCCTCTTCGGTCGAACAGATCGACGCCCCCCAGGCGTGATCCATCACCACGTCGCCGAAGGTCACCGGGGTGAGGCCGAGAGCGAGCGCCAGCTCGAGCGGAGCGACCCCCATCCGGCCGGGAGCTCCCGCCGTCGCGGTCAGCATCGCCGAGGGGGGCAGCGAGAAGGGACGGCCGCCGGCCTTCCACAGCGCCTCCATCACCAGCCGGTGCAGGCGGTGAGCGTGGATCTGGGTCGCCGCTACCGCCTCGACCTGCTGCTCGGTCCGCGCTCCGCGCTGGATGCCGTGAGCCGCGGCCGTCGGATGACCGAACGAACCGCTGCCGTGCCCCAGCACCAGACGGCCCGAGAGCCCGGCTCGCGCGATCTCGCCAGCCAGCCGCTCGATCGCCTCCAACCGAGGCGACAGCGGCTCGGTCTTGTCGGTGATCAGGCTGCCCCCGAGCTTGACCAGCGTCAGGCCAGTGGCGCCCGCCATCAGAACAGGTGCTCCTCGCTCCGTGCCGGACCGGAGCCGACGCGATCCCGTATCAGCGTGCGTACCCCCGGCAGGCGACCGATCGCCTCGACCACCGTCGGCTCGCTCTCGGGCTCGCAGATCAGATGCAGATTCGGCCCCGCGTCGAGCGTCGCCCACACCTCCACCCCCTCGTCGCGCAAGGCCCAGACGCGCTCGAGCACCTCGAGCGTCTGCGGCCGCCAGTAGAAGATCGGCGGCACCGACGACATGGCGATGAGGTGCAGGTCGATCGCCTCCGTTTCGACGATCGGTCCGAGCCGCGCGAGATCGCGGTCGAGCACCGCTTGGCTGGCCGCCTGCAGACGGCCGGGGAGCTGCTCGAGGCGGCGCGAAAAGTACGGGCTCGAGGCGGCGCGACGGTGACCCTCGCGCGACGGCACCGGCTTGGCGGTGGTATCGACCACGGTCACCACGTCGCACAGCTCCCAGTGGCGGGCGGTCGCCACCTGACGCATCGGCGAGCCGGAGTCCTCCGGGTCGCCTGGCCAGACGACGTAGCCGCCCACCACCGAGCGGGCCGCCGAGCCGGAACCGCTGGCCCGCGCCAGGCGGGAGAGGTCGCGCGGCTCGGGCTCGATGCCCAGCGAGCCGCAGACGGCGATCGCCAGAGCCGTGAAGCCGGAGGCCGAAGAGGCGATACCGGCCGAGCTCGGGAAGGTGTTCTCGGTGGCGATCCGGAACGCCCCTTCCACCTCGAGCTCGTGCCGTAGCGCCGCCAGGTGACGCTCGACCCCGGCCGTGAACGCTGCCGAGGCGGGCAGGAGCTCGCCGGCCGACGAGCGCACCAGGACGGTGTCCTCGCCGCCGTCGAGCCGCTCGACCGTCGTGCGGGTGACGCAGCGGCTCAACGTCATCGACAGCGACTGGTTGACCGGCAGGGCGCGCTCGAGGTCGCTCGCCCCCCAATACTTGACGAAGGCGATGTTCGATGGCGCGATGGCTGTGACGCGGCTCATGCGGCCTCTTCTATCTCGACCCCGGAGACGCCGAGATCGGCTTCCAGCGCCCGGAGCCCGGCGAGACAACTCAGCGAACCCGGTGGCCGCTCCGGATGATAGACGAGGAGAGACCCGGCGGCCGTGCCGCTTAGCGCCCCCGCTCCCGAGATCTTCGCCGCCCCACCGGCCGCCTCGACCCGTCGTACCAGCTCCCGGAGCGCTGGTGGAACGACCTGGAGCGCTTCGAGCCGGCGCTCGAAATCGCGCAACAGCTCGACCAGGAGGCGCGGCTCGCGCCGCTCCTCCCCCAGCCAGTCGCCGAGCGCGCGGACGTCTCTCTCCATGGCGTCGAGGATCGCCTCGAGCTGCTCCGGGCGCCCGGCGAACCGCCGCCGCACCGCCTCGACCATCTCGCCGGTGGTCTCGGTCGGCCGACCCGAGTCGAAGACCGCGAAACCGTCGAGCGCCGACTCGAGCCCGGCGAGCCGGCGCTGCACCAGATCGCCCCCCGGCGAGCGCTCCATCCACAACACGCCGCCGTGGAGGACGGTGGAATGATCGACCCCCGACGGTCGACCGTGCTCGCGACGCTCGACTTCGCGTGCGATCCTCTCGATCGCCTCGAGCCGGAGCTCGCCGTCGAGGAGCATCCGAAGCGCCGCACCCACCGCCACCGCCACCGAGGCCGAGCTACCGAAGCCGGCACCGACCGGCACCTCGGACTGCACCCGGACGGCAGCGGCCGGCAGGTCGAGCTCCTCTGCCGAGAGAGCCTCGGCGAGGGCCAGCTTGACGATCCGGGCGGGATC
>JAWVZD010000230.1:0-4841 GCA_033722395.1 Thermoanaerobaculia bacterium
CCTACTGCCGCTGGGTCTCGGAGCTCTGGGGCGAGGCCGCGCGCCTGCCGACCGAAGCGGAGTGGGAGTGGGCCGCCAAGGCGGAGCGCGAAGTGCTCTATCCGTGGGGCGACGATCCCCCCGAGGCCCTGCCCGACTACGACCGGCGCTGGCTAGAGGGTCCCGAGCCGGTCGACGCCTATCCGTCGCTCCATCCGTGGGGCTTCCTCGGCCTGGGCGAGAACGTACACGAGTGGTGCTCCGACTGGTACGACCGGGAGTACTACGCGCGCTCACCGGTCGAAGACCCCGCCGGTCCGGAAGAGGGCCGCCGGCGCTCGTCGCGCGGCGGCGCCTGGCGGCACGCGATCAAGGTGAGCCGCTGCGCCGCCCGCTCCTCGATCCCGCCCGACAAGCAGTACGACGACTACGGCTTTCGTCTGGCGGCCGACTAGGAAGCGGGAGCGGCGGCGACTGGCGCTCGAGCCGAGTCGATCAGGAGCCGAAGGCTTCCTTGAAGCGCCGGCGCTGCTCGCGGGTGCCGACGGCGAGCAGCCGAGCGTCCGCAGGAAGAGGCTGCTCCGGAGACGGATTCGCCGCCAGCTCGTCCTCCGTCTGCAAGGCGACGATGTTCAGGCCGGTGCGAGCCCGCACCTGGGCCTCACCCAGCGATTTGCCGACCAGCGAAGCGGGCACCGGGAGGCCGAGGAACTCGAGACCCTCGCCCAACAGCACGAGCTCGCGGTCGCGCAGGATCGAGAACACCGACTCGACGCCCAGGAAGGCGTAGCTCAGGACGAAGTCGGCGCCGGCGCGATGGATCGCCTCCACGTTGCGCTCGTGGCTCACCCGGCTGACGATGCGGAGCTCCGGATTGAGCCGCCTGCAGTAGACGGCGAGATAGGTGTTGGTCGCGTCGTCATTGGTGGTCAGGAGCACCGAGGGCGCCTCGCCGAGACCCGCTTTCATCAGCACCTCGCGATCGGCGGCGTCGCCGATGAAGACTCGATCGGCAACGCCCTCGAGCCGCCGCCGCAGACGCGCGTCCCGCTCCACCAAGTGGACCGCCAGGCCCTTCTCGCGCAGCGCTTCGACCGCCGCAGTCCCCACCTTGCCGCCACCGATGACCACCACCGGATTGAAGTTGATGTCGTAGATCACCAGCAGGGTATCGAGCTCCATGATCTGGCTCGCGGTGCCGATGACCACGGGAACGCTGGCGTCGGTCAGCACGTGGTCGGGATCGACCGGCAGCAGCCGGCCGCCCTCCCAGATGCCGACGACGTTGACCCCGATGGCCTCGCGCAGGCGGGTGTCTCGGACGGCTCGCCCGGCGAGCGGCGTGTTGTGGACCGGAAACTCGGCGATCTCGAGGTCTCGGTAACGACCCACTCGGTGGGCATGCGCGTGCCCCGCGTTGACTCGTCCGGCCAGATGCTCGCCGAGTCGGCGCTTGAGAGGCAGTACGTGGGTGGCCCCGGCGAGCTCCAGGATGTCGACCGAGTCGTCCTCCTCGGCGATGGCGATCACGTCGGTCGACGGCGAGTGCTCCCGCAAGGTCAGAGTGATGTTCGTGTTCTCGGCGTCGGAGAGATTGGCGAGCACCCCGAGCGACCTGTCGGCGGCGACCGCCTCGTAGGTCGCCACCGCGTCGACGTCGCCAGCGATCACCGAGACCCCTTCACCATGGAGCTCGGCAGCCCGTCTCGAGTCGGGCTCGAGAAGGAAGTACGGGATACCGACCGAAGCGAGCTTGCGCGCCAAGCCTCGGCCGATCGAGTCCCATTGGGTGAGTACCAGGTGGCCGGAGGTCCCGGGAGGCACTCGACGAGGAGCGCGCAGCCGGATCTGCGCCTCCAGCCAAGGAGCGTAGAAGAAGCGGATGAAAGCGAACGGCAGCACGATGAGCAGCAGCACGATTCCCGACAGCAGCACCAGCATGCTGAAAGCCCGCCCCAAGTCGCTGGTGAAGGTGATGTCGCCGAAGCCGAGGGTGCTCATCACCGTCAGGGTCCAGTAGAAACCGGTCACCCAGGAGTGGTGCTGTCCTTCCCGCTCCATCAGATAGTGGAAGGCGACCGAATAGAGGACCACGACGGTGCCGAGGAAGATCAAGTAGCGCAACAGCGCCTGCAGGTTCCGGCGCGTCTCGCGTTGAGTGAGGAGATAGGTGATCTGTGGCGTGAGGAACTTCACGTTGCGGCTCCGACTGGCGCGTCCGGGCTCCGCTCACCGGCCTGCCGCATCCTAACGTGCCGAGTGCCATCGTCGGATCGCAGGCGGACGGCGGCGGCCCCGAGTCTCCACGGGTGGACCGCGACCGCCCGTGACCACCCCGATGCGACGATCACGCTAGAATCGCTCCGTCATGCTGCGCTACGGCTCGATCCCCATCGACCCGCCGTCGATCCTGGCCCCCATGGCGGGGGTGACCGACCGCGACTTTCGGCTCCTGGTGCGCCGCATCGGCGGAGTGGGCCTGGTGACGATGGAGTTCATCAGCTCGAACGGCATCGTCGACGAGCGACCGAGCGAGTTGAAGCTGATGCACTTCGTCGACGAGGAGCGTCCGATCGCCATCCAGATCTACGGCTCCGACGCCGAGGTGATGGCCGAGGCGGCGGTCCAGGTCGAGGCGATGGGTGCCGACATCTGCGACATCAACATGGGCTGCCCGGCCAACAAGGTTCTCAAGGGGTGTGCCGGGGCGGCGCTGATGGGCGATCTCGCCCTGGCGGAGACGATCGTCTCCACCGTGCGGCGCTCGATCTCGATCCCACTGACCGTGAAGTTCCGCCTCGGCCTCGACGACCGCCGGAAGAGCTACGTCGATCTGGCGAAGATGTGCGAGGCCAACGGTGTCTCGGCCGTCGCCATGCACGCTCGCACCGCCAAGCAGATGTTCACCGGCGAGGCCGACTGGAGCGAGATCGCGCGCTTGAAGGAGGCGGTATCGATCCCAGTGATCGGCAACGGCGACATCAGGACGGCCGACGACGCCCTGGCGATGCTGCGCGCGACCGGTTGCGACGGTGTCATGGTCGGCCGTGCTGCCACCAAGAACCCTTGGATCTTCTCTCAGCTCGCCGCCAAGCTCTCCGGCGGCGAGGTCCCGGAGCCCACCCTGGCCGACCGCCGCCGCCTCGTCCTCGACCACTTCCGTCTCGTCGTCGAGCGCGAGGACGAGCGCTACGCCCTGCACAAGCTGCGCAAGTTCACCGGCTGGTACACGCACGGCCTTCCGCACGGTCGTCGCCTGCGCGGACGCATCAACGAGCTTCCCGACACCGACGCCTTCCTCCAGGCGGTCGAGGAGTTCTTCGACCAGATCGCGGTCGAAAAGGCGGCCTGACTCCACTCGGGCCGCATTATCGACCTCGCCTGAGCCTCTGCGCTCCACCTGGGGGCATAAACAGCCCCCCTGGGGCTCCTCCTACTCCACACACTGCGGCGTCAGCGACGCTGCGTCAAGACCCTTGGGCCGCCCGCTCCACTCGCCTGAATCTGAGGAGGTGGAGTAAAGGGGTTGATGTTGGGGCACAATGGGCCACCCGGTGGAGTGAGAGTGGGCTCAGATTGCTCATTAGCATCGCCGAAGTGGAGCGAGGTCGTTCTTTCTCGAGGTGCGGCTCGCCATTCTGGGTTTCCGCACGCTTCGATCGGCCATCAGGTGGACCCGTGAGGATTTGGAGGGGGTGGTCCACTTCGCCCGCATTCGGCAGGTTGCTCGAGCCCTCGAACTCCACTGGAGGGTCGCACTCGACCGGAGAGGGTGGCTCGAAGGTGGGCTCGACGCCACCCGACGTCCACCGGTCGCGCCTCGGATGAGCGCCGATCCGGCGGGCGCTTGGGATAGGCTCCTGCCCCAGATGCAACGCTACGAAGAGATCCTGGACGCTTCCAAGGAGCGGGTCGAGCGAGCGATGGAGGAGGCGATCGATGCGGGCTTCGCGGAATCTTCAGACCGAGAGGGACGGCTCCTCGTCCCCGTCCGCGCCGGCATCCGTGCCGGCGTCGTCGAGGTCGACTGGTCGGCCGAGCCACTCGCCGAGGGAACGCGGCTGCGGCTCGAGGTGATCGAGGAGGTCTTCCGCACCAGCACTGCGGCCGTTTCGATACTGGCCATCGGCGCCGCCGGGGGGATCATGACGGTCGTCTGGCCGCTCCATCCCGATCTGCTCGGCCTCGCCCCGCTCGGCGCGCTGCTCGCCCTTCTCGCCTGGCTCCTGGTGGTCTCGCGACTGCGCAGCTACGGGCCGGAGGACTTCCTCTCCACGGTGGCCGATCTGGCGAGCGAGGAGGAGGACTCGATTCCCCGGGACATCCGGTGAGCACGGCGCTCGGCTACCGGGATCCGGCGCTTTCAATCGGCGCTGCGGACTGGAATTTCGCCTCCGCTCCGCCTGTTGGCATATAGTGAAGCGTTGTTCTTTCACAAGAGCCCGTTACCACGCTCTTGTCTCTTTCGGGGGCGAACTGGATTCGACGGGGAGCAGATCGACTGCGGGGTTGCGTGCCGAGTTTCCGCTCGTTCAAACGGAACAAAAACTGCCAACGATAACTTGGCTCTCGCGGCTTAATTAAGCCGTGACGTCCCCCCACGAGCCCGGTTCGCGGCGCGTGGACGGGACGCCATTAATGCGAACCCAACGGTGTGGTACGCCTCGGATCGCACCCGGGTCATTCACGAGGCTGGCTCCTGCGGCGGAGGCCTTCTTCCAACCGCAGTGAGCGAGACCCTCAAACGAAGGCTATACACGTAGAGACCCCAGCAGCGAGCTCTCCGGACGTGGGGGGGGTTGGCACCCCCGCCCCCCAAATTTTATGAAGGACAACAACACCAAGAAAAAAAGAAACCAAAA
>JAWVZD010000231.1:0-4836 GCA_033722395.1 Thermoanaerobaculia bacterium
GATCCGGCCGGCCAGACCGGCGCGGCAGCGTCCGCCCGGCAGCGGCGCTGATCGTAGCGCCTCTGGCCGTAGCGGCGCTGGCGGTCGCTGCCCTCCTGCTCGCCGGCTGCGACCGACCGCCGCGACCCGACGCGAGCGCCGTCGAAAACAGCACTGGCGGGACGCTCGTCGTCGCCACCCAGCACGACATCACGGGTATCAACGATCTGGTATCGAGCGTTTCGGGCTTCTCCGAGGAGATCGTGTCGCAGCTCTTCCTGGATCTATTCGAGGAGCAGCCGGACTTCGAAGAGCATCCGCCGACCTTCGAACCCCGCTTGGCCCGGTCATGGAGCTTCTCCGACGATCGACTCGCCCTGACGGTCGTCCTGCGCCAGGACGTCTCCTGGAGCGACGGTGCACCGGTGACGGCCGACGACGTCCGCTGGACCTGGCAGGCCCAGACCTCGCCCGCGGTCGGCTGGCCGTACGCCGCCAGCAAGGAGCGCATCCGCGACGTCGAGGTACTCGACCGGCACACCGCCAGGTTCCACTTCACCTCCGCCTACGCCGGACAGCTCGCCGACGTCAACGAGGGGGTGATCCTGCCACGGCACGTCTGGAGCCGCCAGCCGTTCGAGCTGTGGCCGGAGAGCGAGCTCTGGTTCCAGGAGAACCTGGTGGTCGACGGCCCGTTCCGACTCGAATCGTGGCGTCCGCAGGAGGAGATCGTGCTGGTGCGCAACCCGACCTACTACGAGGCCGGCGACGGTCTGCCGCGTCTCGATCGGGTGGTCTTCCGGGTCGTGCCGGATCGCTCGGCGCAGGTCACTCAGCTCCTGCGCGGCGAGGTCGACTTCGTACCGCGGGTCGAGGTCGAGGACGCGGTGCGCCTCGAGGCGGCCGACGACGTGACGCTCCATCCCTACTGGCACCGTCAGTACACCTACGTCGGCTGGAACCTGCAGCGGCCGCTGTTCGACGACGTCGCCCGGCGGCGGGCTCTGACGATGGCGATCGACCGGCAGACGATCGTCGACACCATCCACCGCGGTTACGCCCGCGTCGCCTCCTCGCCGATCGTTTCCTCCCTCTGGGCTCACGCCGACCTCGAGCCGTGGCCGTACGATCCACGGCGCGCCGCCGAGATCCTCGCTACCGAGGGATGGGCGCCCGGCGCGGACGGCGTCCTGGCGCGCGCCGGCCGGCGCTTCTCCTTCACGCTCCTCAGCAACAGCTCGTCGCGTGCCTGGCGCGACGCCGCCACCATGATCCAGCAGCAACTCGGTCGCCTCGGGATCGAGGTGCTGATCCAGGCGATGGAGTTCAACACCCTCGTCGGACGCATGGAGGCCCACGACTACGACGCCGTCATCGGCGCCTTCGGTGTCGACACCTCGCTCGACCTTACGGCGATGTTCCACTCCGAAGCGATCGACGACGGCTACAACTTCGGCAGCTACGAGAATCCGCGCGTCGACCGGCTGATCGAGGAGGCGCGCAGCCAGCTCGACCCGCTCGCGGCCGGCCCGGCGCTGGTCGAGATCCAACGCATCCTGCACCAGGAGCAGCCGATGACCTTCCTGTGGGAGCCGCAGCGGTTGACCGCGATGACGACGCGCTTGCGCCAGGCTCGACCCTCGGCGCTCTCCACGTTCCAGGGGCTGCGCCGCTGGTGGCTGGCCCGATGACTCGATCCGGCTCCGCACTCCGGCGGGCGCGGCGACGTCGATGACGCGCTTCCTCCTGCGTCGGCTCGGCGCCTCCGCTCTGCTCCTCGTCCTGGCGGTCTCGGCGACCTTCTTCCTGCTGCGCGCGGCGCCGGGGGATCCGACCGCGCGGCTGGACGATCCGCGGATTCCGCCCCAGTACCAACAGGATATGCGCGCCCGCTACGGCCTCGACCAGCCGCTGCTGGTGCAGTACGCCGACTGGATCGCCGACGTGGCGCGCGGCGACTGGGGTGTCTCCTTCACGCACCGCCGCCCGGTTCTACAGGTTCTGACCGAGCGGATCCCCGCCACCCTGCTGCTGACCGCGACGGCGCTACTGCTGCAGTTCCTCCTCGGCGCCGGCCTCGGCGTCGTCGCGGCGCAACGTCCGGGGAGTTGGCGCGACGCCCTCGTCCGCCTGGCGGCGATGACGCTCTACTCGCTGCCGTTGTTCTTCCTCGCCCTGGTGGGGGTCGAGGTGATCGCCGACCTGGTGCCGGGACTGCCGTCGGGGCACATGCGCTCGGTCGACCACGTCGCCATGGGCCCGTGGGCTCGAGCCGTCGACCTGGCGCGCCACCTCTTCTTGCCGGCGCTGACCCTCGGGCTCGCCACCGCCGGCGCCATCCTGCGCTTCACCCGCAATAGCCTGCTCGACGTCCTCTCCGAGGACTACATCCGCACGGCGCGCGCCAAGGGGCTCGGCGAGTCGCGCGTCGTCTGGCTCCACGGGATGAAGAACGCCGCCATCCCGCTGGTCCAGATCCTCGGCCTGTCGCTGCCGTTCCTGCTGAGCGGCTCGCTGGTCGTCGAGGTGGTCTTCTCCTGGCCGGGCATGGGGCGCTTGACCTACGAGGCGGTTCGCGCCTACGACTACCCGCTGGTCCTCGCCGCGACGGCCCTCGCCGGCGTGCTCGTCGTGCTGGGCAACCTGGTCGCCGACCTGCTGCACGCCGCGCTCGATCCCAGGGTGCGGGAGGCGTTCGATGCGTCTTGAGTCGCTCGAGCTGGGTGCCGGACTCGCCGCCGTCCTGCTAGCCGCCCTGGTAGCACTCACCGCCCCGTGGCTGGCGCCTCACGATCCCGCCGAGCAGCACGACCCCGTCGAGGCCCGTCTGCTCCCACCCTTCAGCGGGCGCCTGGCGGTAGAGCTCGTCGACGGGCGGCAACTGCTGGCGACCGCAGTCGAGCGCGACGGGGAGCGCTTGCTCCTCGCCGGTCGGACGCGGCTCGAGAGCGTCGCCGTGTCGGAGGTGCAGCCGCAGCCATCGGGCGCCCTGGCACGTCCGCTCTTCTTTCTCCTCGGCACCGATCACCTCGGCCGCGACGTCTGCTCGCGACTGCTGTGGGCGGCCCGCACCTCGCTCGCGGTCGGCGTGCTGGCGGTGTTCCTCGTGCTGACCCTCGGCATCGGCGTCGGCAGCCTGGCCGCCATGTCGGGGGGCTGGATCGACGCCGTGCTGATGCGCGGCGTCGACGCCCTGTTGGTGCTCCCACGGCTCTTTCTCGTGCTCTTGTTGACCTCGCTCACCCGCCCCGACCCGTTGGTCGTGGTGCTCGTCCTCGGCGCCACGGGCTGGATGGCGGTCAGCCGACTCATCCGTGCCGAGCTCCTCACCCTGAAGTCGAGCGACCTGGCCGTCGCGGCACGCGCCACCGGCCGACACCCCCTGGGGGTCTTCTGGCGGCACCTGCTACCCAATTCGCTCACCCCGCTGGTGGTCGACGCCTCGCTCCGCATCGGCGACATCATCCTGGTCGAGGCGGCTCTCTCCTTCCTCGGACTGGGCATCCAGCCGCCGGTGCCGAGCTGGGGCAACATGATCGCCGACGGAGCCCACCTGCTGCGCACCGCGTGGTGGGTCGCGGTGCCAGCCGCCCTCGCCACGACGCTCACCGTGCTCGGCTTCCAGCTGCTCGGCGACGGTCTGCGGAATCGGCTCGACCCGCGCTGGGCGTCGGAGAATCGCTGATCGGAGAGGGTCGGCGCGACGCCGCGCGGCACCCCACGTTGGTAGCATCCCATCGTGCTGACGTCGGACTTCGACTACGACCTGCCCGATCATCTGATCGCCCAGCATCCGGCGCCACGCGGCGAGAGCCGGATGATGGTCATAGCCGGCAACGCACCACCGCAGCACCGCCGCATCGTCGATCTGCCCGATCTGCTCGAGCGCGGCGACCTCTTGGTGGTCAACGACACCCGGGTGATCCCGGCGCGCCTGACGGCGAAGCGCCACGGAACCGGCGGCGTCGTGGAGGTCTTCCTGGTCGAGAAGACCGGCGAGCGCGAGTGGCTCTGCCTCACCAAGCCGGGGCGCAAGACGCCCCCCGGGCAGCGTCTCGATCTGGCACCGGGCCTGTCGGCCGAGGTGGTCGAGCCGCGTGGCGACGGCAAGCGTCTGGTGCGCTTCTCCGAGCCGCTCGAGCCCCATCTCGACGAGCTCGGCACCGTTCCCCTGCCGCCCTACATCAAGCGACCCGCCGAGCCACGCGATCACCGCGAGTACCAGACGATCTTCGCCGAGCGGCCCGGGGCGATCGCCGCGCCGACGGCGGGGCTCCATTTCACCGACGAACTGGTCGAGCGGTTGGCAGAGCTCGGCGTCGAGATCGCCCGCCTGACACTCTACGTCGGAGTCGGCACCTTCAAGCCGGTGACCGCCGAGCTGGTGCACGAGCACCGCATGGACCGCGAGCGCTACGAGATCCCGGCCGCCACCGTCGAGCGACTCCTCGCGACCCGCCGGCGCGGCGGCCGCATCGTCGCCGTCGGCACGACGGTGGTGCGAACCCTGGAGGGGGCGGCGGCCTCGCACGGCTGGCCGCTGCCGGAGGGTCCGGGCTCGACCGATCTGTTCATCCGGCCGGGACATCGGTTTCGGGTCGTCGAGGGGCTGCTGACCAATTTCCACCTGCCACGCTCGACCCTGCTGATGCTGGTAGCGGCGTTCGTCGGACGCGAGCGCATTCTAGACGCCTACCGCGAGGCGATCGCCGCCGGTTACCGCTTTTTCTCGTACGGCGACGCCATGCTCTTGCTCCCCGCAGCCGCACGCTGAGCTCCGGGCGAGAGACTTGCATGCGATCCGAAGAGACAAGGAGGAGATCGATGACCGACCGCAGATCCGTTCGATTCGCTCCC
>JAWVZD010000232.1:0-4824 GCA_033722395.1 Thermoanaerobaculia bacterium
CCTCGCTCAACCACCCGAACATCGTCACCATCCACTCGGTCGAGGAGGCCGACGGCGTTCGCTTCCTGACCATGGAGTGCGTCGAGGGCGAGGCGCTCGACGCCAGGATCAGGCCCGGCGGGATGGGGCTCGAAGAGTTCCTGGCGATCGCCAGGCCTCTCGCCGAGGCGCTCTGCGCCGCCCACGAGCGCGGCATCACCCACCGCGACTTGAAGCCCGCCAACGTGATGGTGGGCGACGACGGGCGGGTGAAGGTGCTCGACTTCGGCCTCGCCAAGCTCCAGGAAGAAAAGCGGGCCGCCGAGGTCACCGAGCTCTCGACCCAGGGCCTCACCCGCGAGGGGATGGTGCTCGGCACCGTGCCGTACATGTCACCGGAGCAGGTGCAGGGACGCCCGGCCGACAACCGCTCGGACATCTTCTCGCTCGGCGTCGTTTACTACCAGATGCTGACCGGCAAGCGCCCGTTCCGCGGCGAGAGCTCGGCCGATCTGATCTCGTCGATCTTGCGCGACTCGCCCCGACCGGTGACCGACGTCAACCTCGAGCTGCCGAACCACCTGGGCCGGATCGTGCGCCGCTGTCTGGAAAAGGATCCCAACGATCGTTACCAGACGGCACGCGACCTCTCGAACGAGCTGCGCGACCTGAGGCGGGACGTCGCGGCTGCCGAGGAGCGCTCGGGCAACTCGATCGCCGTGCTGCCGTTCGCCGACATGAGCCCGGAGAAGGACCAGGACTACTTCTGCGAGGGGATCGCCGAGGAGCTCATCAACGGCCTCGGCCGGATCAAGAATCTGCGCGTCGCCTCGCGCTCCTCGGCCTTCCGCTTCAAGGGGTCCGGGGTCGACATCGAGGAGGTCGGCGAGACCCTGAACGTCAGCACGGTGCTCGAGGGGAGCGTCCGCAAGGCCGGCAACCAGCTCCGCATCACCGCGCAGCTGGTCAACGTCGCCGACGGCTACCGACTGTGGTCGGAGCGCTACGACCGCACCATGGAGGACATCTTCGCCATCCAGGACGAGATCGCCGAGTCGATCGTCAAGGCCCTGGAGGTGAAGCTCTCGCCCAAGGAGCGCCGCGCCATCCAGAACGTCGCGACGCGCGACGTCGAGGCCTACGACTACTATCTCAGGGGTCGGAAGTTCTTCTACGAGTTCGATCGCAAGAACTGGGAGTTCGCACGTCAGATGTACCAGCGGGCGATCCAGCTCGACGAGCACTACGCTCTCGCTTACGCCGGCATCGCCGACACCTGCTCCTTTCTCTTCATGTACGCCGGCTCGAGCGGTCGCGACCGCGATCAGGCAGACGAGGCGAGCCGCAAGGCGCTCGAGCTCGACCCCGAGCTCGCCGAGGCGCACGCCTCCCGCGGCCTGGTGCTGTCCCTGTCGGAAGACTACGAGGCCGCCAGCCGCCATTTCGAGCGCGCGACCCAGCTCAATCCGCGCCTCTTCGAGGCGTACTACTTCCACGCCCGTGCCAGCGCCTCGGAGGGGAAGCTGGCCAAGGCGGCGCACCTCTACGAGAAGGCGATCGAGGTGCGCCCGGAGGACTACCAGGCTCGCCTGCTCCTACCTCAGGTCTACCGCAGCCTGGGCCGCGAGGAAGACGCCATGGAGGCCAATCGGCGGGGTCTCGAAGCGGCGCGGCGTCACCTCGAGCTCAACCCCGGGGACGTGCGGGCCTTGAGCCTCGGGGCGGGATCGCTGGTAGAGCTCGGCGAAAAGGAAGAAGGCCTCGCCTGGGCTGAGAAGGCGATCGCGATCGCGCCGCACGAGACCGGACTGATGTACAACGTCGCCTGTCTCTACTCGATGGCCGGCGAGCCGGACCGGGCGATCGAGTATCTCGAGCACGCCGTCAAGGCCGGTCACGCTCATCGCGCCTGGCTCGAGGTCGATAGCGATCTCGACCCGATCCGCGACGATCCCCGCTTCCAGGCGCTGGTGGCGGAAGTGGCGAAGACGGGTTGAGCCCGCTCGAGCCATCCGATCCGTTCACGGTGGCGTACTCTCCGAACGAGGAGTGTCGGCGCCGTAACCCGATCTGAGAGAACCCGGAGGTGAGACCATGGCTCGAGTCGGCAACCACTCGCGATCGTTCGACAAAGAGCTCGAGCGCTTCATGTCGGGCCTCGTCAAGCGCAACGAGGGCGAGCCCGAGTTCCACCAGGCGGTGCGCGAGGTCGCCGAGTCGGTACTTCCGCTGCAGCTCGACACCGAGAAGTACAAGAAGGCGCAGATCCTCGAGCGCATGACCGAGCCCGACCGGGTGGTCATCTTCCGCGTCACCTGGGAGGACGACGAGGGCAACATCCGCGCCGATCGCGCCTGGAGGGTGCAGTTCAACAACGCCATCGGGCCGTACAAGGGCGGCATGCGGTTCCATCCGACGGTCAACCTGAGCGTTCTGAAGTTCCTCGGTTTCGAGCAGACCTTCAAGAACGCGCTCACCACCCTGCCGATGGGCGGCGCCAAAGGGGGCGCGAACTTCAACCCCAAGGGCAAGTCCGATCGCGAGGTGATGCGCTTCTGCCAGTCGCTGATGGTCGAGCTCCATCGCCACATCGGCGAGGACACCGACGTCCCGGCTGGCGACATCGGGGTCGGCACGCGCGAGATCAGCTACATGTTCGGCATGTACAAGCGGCTGGAGAACCGCTTCGCCGGGATCCTGACCGGCAAGGGACTCGCCTTCGGCGGCAGCCTGGTGCGGGTCGAAGCGACGGGGTACGGCTGCATCTACTTCGCGGAGAACATGATGCAACGCACCGGCGACTCCCTCGAGGGGAAGACCTGTCTGGTATCGGGCTCGGGGAACGTGGCGATCTACGCGGTCGAGAAGCTGATCCATCACGGCGCCAAGGTCGTCACCATGTCGGACTCCGACGGCACCGTTCACGACGCGGACGGCATCGACGAAGAGAAGCTGGCCTTCGTCAAGGAGCTCAAGGAGGTGCGCCGCGGGCGCATCCGCGAGTACGCCGAGAAGTACGACGTCGAGTATCTCGAGGGTGGCAAGCCGTGGGGGGTGGCGTGCGATGCTGCTTTCCCCTGCGCCACCCAGAACGAGCTAGAGCTCGACGACGCCGAGTCGCTGCTCGGCAACGGCTGCCGTCTGGTGGCCGAAGGCGCCAACATGCCGTGCACCACCGAGGCGGCGGAGCGCTTCCGCGACGAGAAGATCCTCTACGCGCCCGGCAAGGCGGCCAATGCTGGCGGCGTCGCGGTCTCCGGCCTCGAGCAGAGCCAGAACGCGCTGCGCATCTCGTGGAGCCGCCAGGAGGTCGACGAGCGGTTGCAGGGGATCATGAAGAGCATCCACGATCGCTGCGTCGAGATGGGCAACGACGGCAACGACTGGGTCGACTACGTGCACGGCGCCAACCGCGGCGGCTTCGTCAAGGTGGCGGACGCGATGGTGGCGTACGGCGTGGTCTGAGCCGATCATCGGTGTTCGGCGCTCGGCCGACCAGGGGGCCGCGGACCACCGATCCGACGACCGAGGCCGAAGGAGACCGTGCGACTTGACAGGCGGGGTCGGTGATCGTAGACTGCCGAACGAACGTTCGGTTTGTTTCTGTCGACCCGTGACGCCCTCGGCGCAGCGCGAGAAGTCCGAAGCCTCGGTGGCCCGCACCAAGGAGGTGGCTCTGGGGTTGTTTTCGAATCAGGGGTTCGGGGCGACTTCGATGCGGCAGATCGCCGATGCGGCCGGGCTGTCGGTCGGTAACGTCTATCACCATTTTCCGAGCAAAGAGGCGATCTTCGAGCGCCTGCTGGAGGACTACTGGGAGAAGGTCCTGGACCCTGAACTGCCGCTCCAGCAGATCTTCGCCCGGGCCGAGTTCCCGGACGATCTGGAGGAGATGGCGTCGGCGATCGAGCAGGTCGTCGAGCAGTTTCGGCCGTACATCTTATTGATCTATGTCGATGTCATCGAGTTCCAGGGGGAGCACATCCGCGCCTTCTACGAGGGGATGGCGGATCGCTTCAAAGAGGTCTATTCGGAGCCTTTCGAACGACGCCAGCGGGACGGACAGTTCGGCGACGTGGACCCGATGGTCGGGGTCATGGTCGCGTCCCGTTGGTTTTTCTACTTCTTCACCGTGGAGAAGTGTTTCGGTGTCCCGATGCATTTCGGCATGGGGCCGGACGAGGTAGTGCAGGAGTTCATCCGCCTGTTGCGCCTCGGGCTGCTGCCGCGACGGGACAGCGAGGAAGTCGAACGATGAGCTCGGCCGTCGATCGCCGTTGCGGTCCGAGCGCCGACCCGGACGCGGGGTCGGAGAATGCCCTGAAGGGGGTGCTTTGATGAGCCTACGAAGACAGAATTGCCAACGATCCGAGTCCGACTCTCTCGTCATCGTGCTCGTGCTCGCCCTCGCTCTCGTCTTCACCGCTCCGGTGATGGCAGAGAGCGGCGCCGAGCCGGGTCCGAGTGCGCAGACCGAAGAGGAGGAGATGCCGCCTGGGGAGGAAGGCGCGGAGCCGATCCTCGATCCACAGCAAGGCGAGACCATCGTGGTGACCGCTCGCAAGCGCGAGGAGAACCTGCAGGAGGTTCCGGTGGCTGTCACGGTGACCCCGGGTGAAGTACTGCTCGACCGATCGGCGGGAGATATCGCGGTGCTGCAGGAGTACACGCCGAACCTCTCGATCTACCCCGGGCGCAATCAGTCGACCACTCTCACCGCCTTCATGCGAGGTATCGGTCAGGCCGATCCTCTCTGGGGTGTCGATCCGGGCGTCGGACTGTATCTCGACGATGTGTACATCGCGCGGCCGCAGGGTGCGTTGCTCGATGTGTACGACGTGGAGC
>JAWVZD010000233.1:0-4820 GCA_033722395.1 Thermoanaerobaculia bacterium
AAATTCTTCAAAATTTTGAACAACCGCGTTCTCTTGGATCCCGGGGAATCCTTTGGTGACGGCGAACGCGGTGCCCGCGACCTCCCGTCGGAGCGCGCGACGTCAAGCCACGACTGGCACCGAGGCCCTCACGACGTCGACCCCTCGATCTCGCCACACATCTGCTCCACCTCTGGCAGACGTATTGCAGATAGAGGCTGACGAGGAGCATCGAGATGAGACCTGCACCCGGTATGCGCGTTTTCGAGATCGTCACTGGCGGTCATCGCGACCTGACGGAAAAGTGCATCGACGTCGATCCCGAGAAGGGCTACGCCGTCTGCGTCGAGAAGGTGGTCGAGGACTTCGTGCCGATCCGTCGTCACGGTCGATTCGTGATCGAGACGGAAGTACCCGAGCGCGCCACTGGTTGACGTCCTCTCCGGCGGACACAGACCCGCAAACGGGGGACGTCCGGGGCACGCAGTCGCGCTTCGGTGCCTACCCCGACCCACATCAGATCTCCGCGCGATCCGTCGCCGCGTCAGAGGACGCTCACTCCTCGCTGACGCGGATCGTTTCGATGACGTCCCCTTGCTGGATCGAGTCCACCACCGCCTGGCCCTCCTTCACCCGACCGAAGACCGAGTGCTTGTCGTCCAGCCACGGCGTCGGGACATGGGTGATGAAGAACTGCGAGCCGTTCGTATTCGGTCCGGCATTGGCCATCGACAGTACACCGGCAGCATCGTGGCGCAGATCGGGGTGGAACTCGTCGTCGAAGGTGTAGCCGGGCCCGCCGGTGCCGGTTCCTTGCGGGCAGCCGGCCTGAACCATGAAATCGTCGATGACGCGGTGGAACGTCAAGCCGTCGTAGAACCCGTCCGCGGCGAGCTTCTCGAAGTTGGCAACCGTGCGCGGCGTCTTGTCGTCGTGGAGCTCGAGGTGGATCGTGCCGCGCTCGGTCTCGATCGTAGCGGTCTTCATCAGGTCTCCTTCCTGCCGTTGGAGGAGCACTGTACCAGCGTCGTACGGTCGATGTGCCCGGGGATCGGTAGAATCGCCGCGTGATCCGTTCTCCTTCGCCTCCGGCCCCTCTCCCAGCTGACACGGGACCGCCTCACCCCGTCATCGCGATGACCCTGTCGATCCTCTTCGTGTCGAGCCTCGTCGCGGCAGCCTCGCCTCCCTCGGGGGATTCACTCGAGACCGGCCGGGATCTCTACCTCGAGCACTGTGCCGAGTGTCACGGCGCCTCCGGGCGGGGCGACGGCGAGAAGGCGAAGCGCCTCGGCTTCCGACCCCGCGACTTCACGCTGGGGGCCTTCAAGTGTCGCTCGACGCCCACCGGGAGCCCACCGACCCACGAAGATCTGACGCGGATCGTCGCGCGCGGCATCCCGGGGACGCCGATGCTGCCCTTCGACGACGATCTCGAACCGGCCGAGATCGACGCGCTAGTGACCTACGTCGAGACCCTGCTGCCCGACCCGTCGGGTGGGCAGCCGCCCCCGGTTCTCGAGGTTCCGACGCCGCTCGAGTCGACCGAGGCCTCGCGTCGAGAGGGTCGGGCGATCTACCGGCTCCTGGGATGCTGGAGGTGCCACGGCCTCGACGGGGAGGGCGACGGGCCCGCCGCCGAGGGACTCGAGGACCAGTGGGGCGAACCGATCCGCGTCTACGACTTCACGCGACGCAACCGCTTCAAGTGTGGTGGAAGGCCGCGCGACATCTACCGCACGCTCCACACCGGCATGACGGGTTCACCAATGCCTTCGTTCACCACTGCCTTCGCCTTCGGGCGAGACCAGGTCGGAGCAACCGAACGGCTCGAACAGGCGCTCGGTGCCGAAGCGGTCGATCGGACCCTCGCGTGGCTGGCCGAGCAGCCGACCGCGGCCGAGATCCGTGAGCTCGACGAAACCGCCCGCGCCCAGCTCGTCGAGCGACGGACGTGGTCGCTCGTCCACCACCTCCTCGCACTGGCCTCGGAATAAGGCACTGCTCCAAAAAAGAGAGAGCGGAGGCAGATGCCTCCGCTCGAACTCGTGTGCGCTGAGTGATCGACGCTAGTCGACGGTGCCCTCACCCGGATTCGTCGGCGCCTCGCATTCGGTCGAGACGTGCTCGAACTCGGTGGCGACGAAGTAGTCGTCGTACTGCTCCATGATCTCGGGGTCGATATCGACCTCCCAAGTTCCGGTCAGCACGACTTTGTGGTTGTCGTCGTGCTGCTCTAGTGCGTCCTCACCGCGAACCAGGATACGGATTCCCTCGTCGCTCGTGGTCAGGACCCAGAGCCCCTCAAGAATCTCCCCTCCCTCGTCGGCGGCCTGCGTCAGGCAGCCTTCGAGGGTCGCCGGCTCGCCCTCCTGATGCGGCACCACCTCGGCGGCGTCAGCCGGCGAGGTCGTCAGCGGCAGGGCGAGAACGAGCAGGACGGTAGCGAACAGCGTGGTTGCCTTGAACATCTTCAGTCTCCTTTCGTCGAAACGTTCTACCGAGGAGTGGGGCAAGAGCGATGCCAACCCCGACACCCCGAAAGGGTCCCCACCATCGGCCTCCTCGCGCCTGGATGTCGGGCCGCTCCATCGGTCCACGAGCAGAAACGACACGGTGACGTGTACGAGTTGCCGATCGGGACCCGGCCGTAAGCCCTCCGACGACACGAGGATGTGCTACGTTTCGTCGGCAGAAACTCCGCGCTTCGACCGATCGCCTGGCGTGCCGATCCGGGCTCGCCCTCCGTATCGTCCGCCAGCCGATGCCGAATGCCCGGAGTGGCGAATCACCGCCGCGAGAGAGGAGCTGCGATGGAAGGAACCAGCGTCTCCCACTATCAGGTCGAGGAGAAGATCGGCGAGGGCGGCATGGGGGTCGTCTACCGGGCGACCGACACACGCCTCAATCGCCAGGTCGCTCTCAAGGCGCTGCCCGAGTCCTTTTTGGAAGACCCGCAGCGCCTGGCGCGCTTCGAACGCGAGGCGCAGCTCCTGGCGTCGCTCAACCACACCAACATCGCCGGCATCCACGGGCTCGAGACGGAAGGCGACAGCCGCTACCTGATCCTCGAGCTCGTCGAGGGCGAGACCTTGGCCGAGCGGATCGACCGGGGACGGCTCGGCCTCGAGGAGGCGCTGGGGATCGCTCGCGAAATCGCCGAGGCGCTCGAGGCGGCGCACGACAAGGGGATCATCCACCGCGATCTGAAGCCGGCCAATGTCAAGATCACCCCGGCGGGCCAGGTCAAGGTGCTCGACTTCGGACTCGCCAAGGCGCTCGAGGGCGCTACCGATCCCGCCTCCGGTCCGAACCTCGAAAACTCCCCCACCCTCTCGATGGCGGCGACCCAGGCGGGCATCATCCTCGGCACCGCCGCCTACATGGCTCCGGAGCAGGCCGCCGGCCAGCCCGCAGACCGGCGGGCCGACGTGTGGTCGTTCGGGGTCGTCCTGGCCGAGATGCTCGGCGGCAAGCAGCTGTTCACGGGTGAGACAGCCTCACACGTCCTCGCCGCGGTGCTACAGAAGGAGGTCGATCTCGATGACGCTCTGCCCGACGTGCCGCCTCCGATCCGGCTGCTCCTCGAGCGCTGCCTGGAGAAGAAGCCACGGCGACGGCTGCAGGCGATCGGCGAAGCGCGGATCGCGATCGAAGACTATCTCGCCGATCCGGCGGCGGCGAACACTCCGGATCGCGCGGTCGAGGACCCGGAGGAGGCGCCGGCGGTACCTGCCTGGAGGCGTCTCCTGCCCTGGGGTCTCACCGCGGCTCTCCTCGTCGCTTCGATCGGTCTGGCGGTGACCTCGCGGCGGGCGGATCCACCGGCCGATGTCGTGCAGTTCACCATCCCTCCCCCCGCCGGAACCGCCTTCAACCTCAATCCGACGAGCCCCGGGCCGGTGGCGGTATCGCCCGACGGCCGGCACCTCGTCTTCGTCGCCAACGGCTCCGGTGGCACCGGCCTCTGGGTGCGTAGCTTCGAGGCTTCCGAGGCCAGGCTGCTGGCGGGCACCGAGGGTGCCGCCTACCCGTTCTGGTCGCCCGACAGTCGCTCGATCGGCTTCTTCGCCGACTCGAAGCTGAAGCGCATCGACATCGCCGGCGGGCCCGCCGTCTCCCTCACCGAGGCCGACAACGGCAAGGGCGGCACCTGGAGCTCCGACGGCGTCATCCTCTTCGCCCCGACGCACGACGCGGCGATCCACCGTGTCGCCGCGGCGGGAGGTGAGTCGGTCCCGGTGACGGCCCTCGTCCCCGAACGAGACATCTCGCATCGCCATCCCGAGTTCCTTCCCGACGGCGAGCACTTTCTCTACCTCGCCAGGATCGAAGACCCGGCCAACAACGACCTCCCCGAGATTCGCCTGGCGGCGCTCGAAGGAAGCGACGAACGCGTTCTGCTGCGCTCGCCGTCGGCGGCGGGCTACGCCTCGGGCTACCTGCTCTACACCCTCGAATCGACGCTGATGGCCCGGCCGTTCGACTTCGACCGGCTGGAGTTCAGCGGAGACGCCGTCCCCGTGGCCGACGGGATCACCCTGATCTCGACCGGGTCGGCTCGGTCGGTCTTCTCCGCTTCGAGCGCCGGCGTCCTCGCCTACCAGACCGGAGCGAACGAGTCCGGAGCGGTCATCTACTGGTTCGATCGGAGCGGCGAAGAGGCCGGCACCGTCGGCGAGACGGCACGCTACAACGAAGTCAGTCTGTCGCCCGACGACCGGCGGCTCGGCGTCACCATCACCGACTCGGAGGCCGGTACGCGTGACATCTGGCTCTTCGACCTCGACCGTGGCATTCCGAGTCGGTTCACCTTCGATCCGAGGCACGACGACTCGATC